>DVLY01000055.1 GCA_018715295.1 Candidatus Merdimorpha stercoravium
GATTTTTTTAGAGACTTTTTTTGTGGGGGTGGAAAATTTTTTGCAAAAATTTTGGGGCAACAGGGTATCTCGGTCGGTTTTTGCTGTCGCGGGACGATCCGTGAGATTTCTCCAGGCAAGTACCCCTGCGGGAGCATGCTCATCGTTTCCGGAGGCTTTCGCAGTACTCCGAGGGGGTCATGCCCGTTAGTTTCTTGAACATTTTGCTGAGGTGTTGCGGATACCCGAAACCGAGCCCGTAGGCTACCTGTGCAACGCCGGCACCGGTGGTGAGAGCATTTTTCGCCCGCTGGATGATATACTGGCGGATGTAGGTGCCGGCCGTATCGCCGGTGGTTTTCTTGATCAGGTCTCCGAAATAATTGGCCGACATACACAGTCGGTCGGCAAAATACTGAACGGTGGGCAGGCCGAGCGAGAGTTGCCGGTTTTCGTCGAAGTAGTCCCGCAGCAAACGGTCGAATTTGACCAGGGTGTCCGAGTTCTCCAGTCTTCGGGTGAGGAACTGACGGTGGTAGAAACGCTGGCAGAAATTGAGCACCAACCCGATGTAATCGACCAGGATCGCATCCTGCACGGGGTCGCGCCTCCCTTCGGTTTCGGCTTGGATCTGCCGCATGAGCGACACCAGCACGTCGTGTTCCTGGTCGGTCATGTGCAGGGCTTCGTTGATCCGGTAATCGAAAAACGAATACTCCTTGATCGCCTTTTCCAAAGGCGTGCCTTGCAGCAGGTCGGGGTGGAAAAGCAGGGCCCATCCCGTCAGGTTTACCCGTTCGCCGTTGTCTTCCTTTCCTCCGATCTGCCCGGGAGCCACACAGATCACCGTTCCTTTTTTGTAGTCGTACTTCCCGCATCCGTACTTCAAGTCGATGTCGGCCTCCTCGTGAAAGAAGATGCCATAGACACTGTAATTGTTCAGACTATGGCGCACGGGCGATACGGCGGCATAGTCGACCACGCAAACCAGCGGGTGGGAGTCGGGGACTCCCACATAGCGGCCGTAGTCGCCTACGTTTTTTACCTTCTGTATCTTACCCATAAGTTCCGTACGGCTTGATGTCCCCTCGCAAAAATACTTTTTTCCCTCCATCCGGCGAAGGATGCTGCATGAAAATCGGTGAAATGAATACAAGAATCCGGTTTATCGACACGTTGCCCCCGGAAGGCCGCCTTACTTTTGTCGCGTAAATCAAGGACAATGGAGCAGCAGACAAACATTCCCGAAGCGATCTATGACGACGAGCTCGTCTGCTTCCTGGCCGAGCGTTACCGTACCACGCCCCGGAAAATCCTGCAACGGTTTCTCGAGCAGAGCCGCCATGCGGAGGGCAAGCACAACGGAACCTTCCTCCTGGAAGAAAACGAAATGTCCATCCTTCGGGACATGATGGACGGCAAACATTCGTAACGAGATACAGCTATGGACCGGAGAAATTTTTTGAAAATAGCATCGTTGGCCGCGGTGTCGGCCGTCGGTACATGGACGGGGGCCTCGAAAGTCTTTGCCCGACCCCTCGCGCGAACGGAGAACGAGGATTTGTCCGGCGGTCATCCCTCGGGAAGCCTGGAGCATCGGTCTCTCGGAGGGTTGGATGTCTCGGCCATCGGGCTCGGTTGTCTGCCGATGGTCGGCTATTACGGCGGCCGATACGACAAGGAGGAGATGGTAGCCCTGATCCGTCGCGCCTATGACAAGGGCGTTACCTTTTTCGATACGGCCGAGGTGTACGGACCCTATACCAGCGAAGAATGGGTCGGTGAGGCACTCGCTCCGTTTCGGGACAAAGTGAAGATCGGCACGAAGTTCGGCTTCGGGGTCGAAGAAGGGCAGCCTACGGCTTTGAACAGCCGTCCCGACCACATCCGCCGGGCGGTGGAAGGGTCGCTGAAACGGCTGCGCACCGACCACATCGACTTGCTGTACCAACACCGGGTCGATCCCCGGGTCCCGATGGAGGAGGTCGCCGCGGTGGTGAAGGATCTGATGCAGGAGGGGAAAGTGCTGCATTGGGGTCTTTCGGAAGCCAGTGCGCGTTCCATTCGCCGTGCCCATGCCGTCTGCCCGCTTTCTGCCGTACAGAGCGAGTACGCCATCTGGTGGCGCGAACCGGAAACGAAGATCTTTCCCACGCTCGAGGAATTGGGCATAGGATTTGTCCCTTATTGTCCGTTGGGGCGGGCTTTCCTCACCGGCACGATCGGTCGGGACAGCCGTTTTCACCAGGGCGACCGCCGGTGGAACCTGCCGCAGTTCCAGCCCGAAGCCTTGAAACACAACATGCCGCTGGTGGCGCTTGTCCGTCGGTGGGCGGAGCGCAAGGGGATCACTCCCGCACAGTTTGCCTTGGTATGGATCCTCTCGCGCAAAGCGTGGATTGCCCCGATCCCCGGCACGACCCGTCCGGCGCATCTCGACGATCTTCTCGGGGCAGCCTCGGTGCGGCTTACCCCTTACGAAATGGAGGAGTTCGACCGGGAGTATGCCACCATCGACCTGATGGGACACCGCGCCGATCCCTTTACCGAAAGTCAAATCGACAAATAGAAACAGGAGGGAGCCCCTGCCGGGGACGCCAGAAGAGGATGGGAATAGTGTTCAAACGTAATTAAAAACAGAAAAACTGTAAAAATATGAACCTCGAAGATTTCAAGGAATACGTAAAGGCGCGCAAGGCGCTCGATACGGAGCCGATCCACCGCTTTATGGACCAGATGAGCCAGCAGGCCCGCCGCATCACTTTCCGCTTGAATGCGGCCTACCATTCGCCGGACCAGGTGCGCGACTTGCTTTCCGAACTGTTCGGCTACCGGGTACCGTCATCGCTGCGCGTCTTTCCTCCGTTCTATACGGATTTCGGGAAAAACATTACGGTCGGCCGGCAGGTATTCATCAACGCCTGTTGCCATTTCCAGGATCACGGGGGCGTAACGATAGGCGATGGCTGTCAGATCGGGCACAATGTAGTCTTCGCTACGCTCAACCACGGACTTGCCCCGGAAGAACGCGTTCACACTTATCCCGCTCCCATCGTATTGGAACGGAACGTCTGGGTAGGGTCGAATGCGACCATCCTGCAAGGGGTAACCATCGGCGAGAATGCCATCGTCGGGGCGGGCGCTGTCGTAACCAGGGATGTGGCGGCAAATACCGTCGTGGGCGGCGTTCCGGCCAAGTTCATCAAGCACATCTGAAAAAAAGACGGCATGGCAAGAACTTTGATACTATACCTTCTGTCCCTGCCCCTGCTGTTTTCCTGCGGCAGTCGGGAGAAAGGAGATGCAAACCGGGAAAATGCGACACGCATGGAAAAGGTGAATATCGGAAAGACGGTGGAGGTCATCGGCCACGGCCTGAATCTGGACAAGGTGCCCGGTATGTGTGCCAAAGAAGCCATGACGGAGGACGGCATCGTGCGCCTGTCGAAGATAGAGGTCTATCCCCAATACCTGGATCAATACAGGAAATATGCGGTCGAAGTGGGCGAGGTCTCCCTGCGAACCGAACCGGGGGTGCTCACCATGTATGCGGTCGGGGAGCAGGACAATCCCTGCCGGATCACGATCCTGGAGACCTATGCCAGCCGCGAGGCTTACCGGAAGCATATCGCCTCGGCGCATTTCCAGCGGTACAAGCAAGGGACGCTCCACATGGTCAAATCGTTGGTCCTCTCCGATCAAAAGCCGCTAAACCCCTCGAACCGGCTCAATAATTTCATCCAATAAACGAAAACGATTATGAACAAATTCCTTTTATTTGCAGTATTCAGCATTTTCACATTAAATATCATGGCACAGCAAAAGATAGTACAGACCGCCGGGCGCGATCAGTTGGGCGAATTCGCCCCGAAATTTGCAGAACTCAACGACGATGTGCTCTTCGGAGAAGTGTGGAGCCGTACCGACCTGCTCGGCCTGCGCGACCGTAGTTTGGTAACGATCACCTCGCTCATCAGCCAGGGAATTACGGACAACTCGCTCGTATTCCACCTGCAGTCGGCAAAGAAAAACGGCATCACCCGCACAGAGATCGCCGAAATCATCACCCACATCGGTTTTTATGCCGGATGGCCCAAAGCATGGGCTGCCTTCAACCTGGCCAAAGGCGTGTGGGCCGAGGACACCCCGGGCGAGGATGCCCGGGCCGCTTTCCAGCGCGGGATGATCTTTCCCATCGGGGAACCGAATACGGCTTATGCGCAGTATTTCACCGGGCAGAGTTATCTCGCGCCGATTTCTCGCGAGCAGGTGAACGTTTCCAACGTTACCTTCGAGCCGCGTTGCCGCAACAACTGGCACATCCACCACGCGACCCAGGGCGGCGGCCAGATGCTCATCGGCGTAGCCGGCCGAGGGTGGTATCAGCAGGAAGGGCAGCCGGCCGTGGAAATCCTGCCCGGCACGGTCATCCACATCCCCGCAGGCGTAAAGCATTGGCACGGGGCGGCGGCCGACAGTTGGTTTGCGCACCTGGCGTTCGAGATCGCCGGGGAGAATACCTCGAACCAGTGGCTGGAATCCGTTACGGATCAGGAATACGACAAACTGGAAAAATAAACCGATCACCCATGTATAAAACCCTATGGGCATGCTTGTTGCTCGTCTGCATGGCGGGCACAGCCTGCGCACAACAAAAACAGGATATGGACAATACACGATCGAATCGCAAGATCCTCGTTGCTTATTTCTCGGCCACGGGGACCACGGCCCGCGTGGCAAAGCTGCTGGCCAGTGAGACCGGCGGGGAACTCTACGCCATTACCCCGGCCGAACCCTACACGAGTGCCGATCTCGACTGGAACCACACGCGTTCGCGCAGTTCGGTGGAGATGAACGACCCGAAGGCACGTCCGGCTGTCGGCGGCGAAAAATGGGATGCGAACGACTACGATGTGATCTTTATCGGCTATCCCATTTGGTGGGACCTCGCCCCGCGGATCGTCAACACCTTTATCGAGAGCCACGACTTAAAGGGCAAGACTCTCATCCCGTTCGCCACCTCGGGCAGCAG
>DVLY01000056.1 GCA_018715295.1 Candidatus Merdimorpha stercoravium
TATAAGCGTTGTTTCGTCGTTTTGTTTTTAAGGGGATAGGATCGTTTGTGTTTATCCGAAATAAACGGACGTTTAACCCATCATGTCTAATAACCCTTACACTAAATTTGTCATGCAACACAAACATCTAACTTTCCGACACAACAAAATCGAGACTTACACTCCTCCGACCGCCACACTGGTCGAAGTAACCGTCGAGAAAGGCTTTGCCGTCTCCCTGCCGGACGATGTGGTCAATCCCTGGTAACCCTTATCCCACGAACACGATGAAAAAACTATGCTTCCTGTTGAGTCTGGCTACGATCGTCGGACTCGGCTCCTGCTCGCGGGATTTCAGCGAGACCGATCCTGCTCCTTCGGCACAGGGGACCCACTCCCTGAAAGCCTCCATCGCACAAAGCGAACCCTCCACCCGCACCGGTTTGGGCGACAAAGACGAAGAAAACGGCATAACCCCCCTGCTGTGGGTGGCCGGAGACCGCATCGCCGTAATCGACGACGCACAGCCCAATACCATATATCAGTACATCCTCGACCCTGCTGCCGCCGGACAAGCCGAAGGCACGTTTACCGTCAGCGAAGGGGATGGCGTCCAGGGCGCTGCTTCCATCACGGCGTACTACCCTTATACGTTCTATTCGGCTTCGCAGGGGCTGTCCGTGCCCGCCACCCAACAATACAAGGAGGGTCGGACGATGGAAACCGACATGCTCCCCATGTACGCCCATTCTTCCGGGGCGGAAGTAGGCGAGTTGGACTTCCATCCCGTTGCCGGGCTGATCAACCTGCAACTGACCAAAAACGACAAACTGAACGAAAGCCGTCTGTTCTACTCCGTCAAACTGGTTTCCTCCCAGGATAATCTCGCCGGAAAAGGTTCCCTCTCGGACGACAGCGAAGGGTACAAGGTGCTGACCATCGACGGGGACGACGCTTCGAAAGAGATCACCTTCTCTTTGGGCGAAAGCGGTTTGCCGCTCAAGGAAGGCGAAATCACCTCGCTGATGTTCGTCGTACCGGCCAAAACGTATAGTGCCTCCACGTTGAAATTCGTCCTCACGTACAAAAACAGTCCGGACGATGCCGACTTCCAGACCATCGACCTGCCCGTCCGCTCGGCCGTAGAGGTACAGCGCGGACATATCGTCAATTTTGCGGCAACCGATGTCGGCCTGTTGATTTCTGGCATCACCCCCAGCGAGGTAAAAGACGTCATCAATGAGGCCGCTACCACCGAAGGGATCGAAATCCCGCAAGTGATCGAAGTGGTCGGGATGGATGCCGGCGGGGAACACACCATCGAACTCCCCACGGTGTACAATGAAACGGAAAACCAGGAAACCATCACCCTGGTGGCCACCGATGCGGCCGCCGGAACCACCATCAACGTGCAGGAGGCTGCCGAGGCTACGGGCGTGGCTCCCCAGCAGTACGTGAGCATCGCCAATGCTACCGACAATTCGTGCAACCTGGCCATCGAACTGCCCAACTCGACCGTTACCCTCGACGGTACGTTCGAGAGCGTCGAAGCCACCACTGCCGACCAGACGCTCATCATCCCCTCGGGGACCGTCGTACAGAACCTGACGGTCAAACAAGGCTCGGTCAAGATCTACGGTACGGTCAAGAACCTGACTACCGCCCCCGACTGGAGCGGAGAGATCGTCCGCGGGATTTCCTCCCAGGAATGCTTCGACAAAGCCATGGAAAACGACGCCACGATCAACTATACGTTCGACTACGCTCTGATCGACCGCCCCATCCCGAACCTCGACGGAAAGGGACAAACGCTGGCGCTCCCGCTGAAAGTTTCGGCCGACGCGACCATTTCCAACCTCACCATCCGTCCTTCGGAATCCATCGAAGCCAACGGCATCACCATCCTTCAGGACAGCGTCGATCTGTCGCTCAACGGAGTGGACATCTACGTTTCCTCCAACAACTCCTCCGCCGGGCTGAACACCGGACTGCTGATCGCCGAAGTGAACAACGTTACGGCCACCTTGAAGGATTGCCACATCGTCGTGCCCAAGAGCTACCAGCGCGGCATCAACATGCATAGCGCAAAAACCGCCGGTACGACCACCGTTACCCTGGACAACACCCACATCGGACCTACGCTCGAACCCCTGACCACGGATTACAGCCACGACACCTACACCCAGGAACAGATCGACGCGTTCAAAGCCCGCGTGGACAGCCGGGGCGTCAGCTTCGGCGGACCGCACAGCGCCCGCTACGTGCTGAACCTGCGGAACGGTTCGGTGATCGAAGGAGTATTCTACGCCATCAACTTCACGTACTACGCCGCTCCGGTAGAGATCAACGTGGATCGTTCGATCATCGACGGTCGCTGCGCCTTCAACATCTGGGCCAACGGCGAAGGAACGAAGATCAACGTAACGAACGGCTCGAAACTGGTGGGACGCAACTACTTCCCCGGTCCGACAGAGGTTTATGCCAATATCGTCATCGAAAGCAAAGCCAACGGACAGGCAGCCGAGAACAATGTCATCACCGTGCGCGACAGCGAATTCCACTGCTTCAACGAACCGCAAACCAATACCAACTGGCAATACGCGCTCGATGTCCGCTCCGAAGGGGTCAACACCATCCAGCTGCTGGGCGAGACCAAGATATACGACCACAGTGGACGCCTTCCCCATGCCATTGACGTAGGAAGCTGGAGCAACCGGTTCGTCATCGACCCGAGCGTATCCTTCGCCATGGGCATGGAAGGAGCGACCATCCTGCCGACCCACATCTGGGACGGATCCTCGTTCAAGTTCCCCGGGAAAGCCCTGGACGGCAAGTACTACATCGGCGAACCTTCCCAACTGGCCGTGCTCACCCTGCAGGTTCCCGAAGGGATGGACTTCGTGCTGGTGCGCGACCTGGATCTGAACAACCAGCCCTGGCTGGCTAAATACCCCACTTCCGGCACCAAAGCCAATACGGTGGACGGCGGCGGCCACACCATCTACAACCTCAACACCGCGACCAAAGCCTGGGATACGAAAACGGAATGCGCCGGATTGTTCTCGGCCTTTGCCGGTACGATCAAGGATCTCACGGTAGAAAATGCCACCGTGTATGGCTCGCGTTCGGGCGCACTCATCGGCCGACTGGACTCCGGTACGATTACCAATTGCCACGTGAAGAACGTTACCTTCACCGGAGGAGCACAGAAACGGGGCAGTCTGATCGGCTATGTGAGCGGACAAGGCGACATACTGATCGACGGCTGCACGGTCAATGGCGGAGTGATCAACAAAGATCCCCAGCCGACCGATGACAACGGAGAAATCATCACCGAAGAAAACGGCGGTGCCTCCACCCAGACCGGAGGCTTCATTGGCTACATCAGTTCTGCCGATCACAAGGTGGATATCCAAAATTGCGCCATCAGAAACGTAGTGGTGCACAGCGGAATGCTGTGGGATGCCTACGAACAATGCGCCTCGCACGAATTCATCGGCAACATCGCCAACACCAACAAATACCCCAATGCGGTGTTTACGCTGACCAACAACACCATCGAAAGTTCCTCGTGCGATGCAGAAGTCCGCATGAACGACTATTTCGGATTCTGCTATACGGGAGACAGCGGTGAAGCCAATCCTTTCGGCCGGGTAGTGGTCGACGGAGAGGTTATCACCGAAGGCCCGGCCACCGGCGAATAAACCGCTTCCCGGTCTTTTCACCAAATATGCACCCGGGAGATCCAAGGATCTCCCGGGTGTTTTTTTGCACAAAAAAAGCCTTGCAACCCTTTCGCTGCAAGGCCTTGTCCGTACTCGGGATGGGACTCGAACCCACACGGACATTTCTGTCCAAAGGATTTTAAGTCCTTCGTGTCTACCATTTCACCACCCGAGCATCCGCCCGGAAAAATCGAGCGGGACAAAGGTAAAGATTTTTTGCCACTTTGCCGTTATCGAATGCTCTTCTCCGAGGCCCTTCGCACAAAAACACAGAAAATCAAGAGAAAAAGACCGTTCGTCCGGATTCTTTTCAGTAGATTTGTCCATCTTAGCAACACTTCCCTGCCATGGCACGAAAGATCACGTTCCCCGTCCCTCCGACCGGGCGGAAATACAGCCACCCGACCAGGCCGATGCCATAGCCTCCGGGATAGCTCCTTTGCCCCGTCAACAAACCCTATCATACGCGAACAAAGCATGGAACAGGAAGAAATCATTCGCCAGATCGATGTACGAAGCGTGATGACCCGCTCGTCCCTGCCTGTGGGTGGCTACTCGGTCAATCCCTACGTAGGATGCCCCCATGCCTGCAAATACTGCTACGCTTCGTTCATGAAACGCTTCACCGGTCATACCGAGCCCTGGGGAACGTTTCTCGATGTCAAACATTGGAAACCTATCGACAATCCGCACAAATACGACGGGCAACGCGTGGTCATCGGCTCGGTAACCGACGGTTACAACCCCTACGAGAAAGACTTCCTGCGCACTCGCCGGCTGCTGGAAGAGCTGCAGGGCAGCCAAGCCGAAATCCTGGTCTGCACCAAATCGGATCTGGTTCTGCGCGACGTGGACCTGCTCAAGCAGTTCCCTCGGGTTACGGTCTCCTGGTCCATCAACACGCTCGACGAAACCTTCCGCGCCGACATGGACCGGGCAGTGAGCATCGAACGTCGGCTCGAGGCCATGCGGGAGGTCTACCAAGCGGGTATCCGCACCGTTTGCTTCATTTCGCCCATCTTCCCGGGCATTACCGAAGTAAAAGCCATCATCGAACGGGTAAAGGATTTCACAGACCTCATCTGGATGGAAAATCTCAACTTGCGCGGACAATTCAAAGGAACGATCATGTCTTACATCCGGGAAAAATACCCGGAACTCTATCCCCTGTACGAACAGATCTACAACCACCGCAAGACCGACTACTGGCAAGCCCTCGAACACGAAATGGCCGCCTATGCCGCACAGCACGGCTTCCCGTATCGGGTAAACGACCTGCCGTACGGTCGCTCCGAAAAGGGGCATCCTACGCTGGTTAACTACTTTTACCATGAAAAAATCCGTCTGAACCCTCGGTAACACAAGGACGGGAGTAGCCCCCCCGCGTCCCAAAAACCACTGCTTTGCAAAGTCGAACACTCCTATTCTTTTCCCAAAACCGTCCACCCATGAAACTGCTCCTGGTGCTTGTCTCGACACTCCTGCTGTCGTCCTGCGCCTCCCTGTTCAACCCGGAAGATTGCCGGACGGACTTCCGATCCCCCATACCGAGAACCGTCCTCATCGACTCCACCACGATCCAGGTGCAACCCGGCAAAGCCACCCCCATGGCTTTCGTACGGGGGAACCAAGCGAAAGAAGCGGTACTGATCACCGACACCCGCACCGACACCATCGAGGTCCGTCCCCGGTGGAGCGAAGCCTATTACTTCAACTTCGCCACCTGCGGGATAGGCTTTCTCTTCGACGGCAAGACCCCGAAAAAATGGAAATACCCCTCGACCCTGCGCCTTACCGACCGGTACATCGACAGACATCGCAAAGGTGCCGACCCGTATGCGGACTATCGGTATGCCGACAAAGGCTCCTGGAACCTCCACATAAGCCTCCCATACGCCAATGCCTTCTACTCGGCCTATGGAAAGGAAAACCAGTGGGGGGCGGGATTTCTGGGACTGTCCCTGGGGCTGTCCTACCACACGAGCGACAAGACATTCGTCAACCTCTCCGCCGCCGGCATCCTGGACTCCGAAATACCGATCCCCGTCGCGATCGATTATGAAAGCCCCCAGGTCAAGGACCACCGGTATTCGATCCTGGCCAACCTGTCGAACAATCACCTGCTGCTGCAAAAAAGGCTTTCCCTGGGATACGGCCTCTCGTACGGATACGACACCTGGAATACGATCCACCACGGGATAGCCCAAGAGGGGGAAAAACAGGAAAACATCTACCGCACCTCGCATTCCCTGGGGTTTGTCTTTCCCGTGTATTACTACACCCGGCGCAGCTTTTACCTGGGGATGGTCTATCGCCCCATGCTCGTGCAGTTCGCCCACGGGGCGCATTTCAAGTACCAGCACACCATCAGTTTCGATTTCGGATGGCGCATCCGGCTGACCCGATAAAAAATACTACCGCCAGTTGCTCATCTCTCTTCCCACTTCCCCCTTCCCATTTTTTGCAACTGACGGACAATGCCCCGTCGGGTCCAAAGCCTCGTTTTCACAAATCCTGACATTCAACCCCACAAAAAAAGGTTGCTTCCTTGATAGGAAGCAACCTTTTCAAAAGCGATCCTTCACAAGATCCGAGCGGAAAACGGGATTCGGACCCGCGACCCCCACCTTGGCAAGGTGGTGCTCTACCACTGAGCTATTTCCGCAATGCGTGTCAGAAAAACTTGTCGAGCGGAAAACGGGGCTCGAACCCGCGACCCCGACCTTGGGAAGGTCGTGCTCTACCAACTGAGCTATTTCCGCCTCTTCGCACCGCAGTGGCACACGGCGCATACAGGACTGCAAATATAGCGTGCTTAATTTTTTCTACCAAATTTTTTTTCGCATCCCCCCCTGCACGCCGCTTTTCCCTCTTTTTTGCATCGGGAAGTATCCCTCCAGGAATGTCTCCCCGCACCGCCAAGCCCAGGCCGGGGAAAAAGTGCATCGCTTCCGGACAAGCGGGTCGTCGCCGCGCCCGGCTCCGGGGGACAAAAGCCCCTGTCAGATCAATAGTTCGAACAACGACGGATTGTCATTGACATACTGATACACGATCCCCTGCCGATCCATCCGCTCCACCAGCGCATGAAAATCCTCGGGATGCTGCACCTCGATCCCGATCAAGGCCGGGCCTTTCTCGCGCGCCGTCTTCTTCTTGTACTCGAAGAACGTTATGTCGTCCGTAGGCCCGAGGACATCGGTCACGAAACTCTTCAGCGCGCCGCTGCGCTGGGGGAAGTTCACGATGAAATAGTGTTTCAGGCCCTCGTAGAGCAAGGAACGGCCTTTGATCTCCTCCATGCGGGTAATGTCGTTGTTGCTCCCGCTGACGATGCACACCACGTTCTTGCCCTTGATCTTGTCCTTGTAAAAATCGAGCGCCGCGATGCTCAACGCACCGGCCGGCTCGACCACGATCGCATCGGAATTGTACAGCCGGAGGATCGTCGTGCACACCTTTCCTTCGGGCACGGCGATGATATCGTCGCACACCTGCCGGCACAGGGAAAACGTGAGTTGGCCTACCGTCTGGACAGCCGCCCCGTCCACGAACTTGTTCACCTCGTCCAGCGTTACCACGTGCCCCGCCGCCAGCGAAGCCTTCATGCCGGCGGCTCCTGCCGGTTCCACCCCGATGATCTTGGTCGAAGGGCTCATGTGGCGGAACACGCTCCCCACTCCGGAGATGAGACCGCCTCCCCCTACCGGGACAAAAACATAGTCGATCGACTCCTTGACCTCCTGGAGGACCTCCAAGGCAACCGTCCCCTGGCCTTCGATGATCTTCGGATCGTCGAACGGAGGGATGAACACCATCCCGTCGCGCTCGCACTGCGCGATCGCCTCCTGATTGGCCGCATCGAAGGTATCGCCCACCAGGACGATCTCCACGTGGTCGCCGCCGAACATCCGGACCTGATCCCGCTTCTGCTTGGGCGTGGTTACCGGCATGAAGATACGCCCCCGAATGCCCAGCTTGCTGCACGAATAGGCCACTCCCTGCGCATGGTTGCCCGCACTGGCGCACACCACGCCGCGCTGGGCCTGCTGCGGGTCGAGGGAACGGATTTTGTTGTACGCCCCGCGGATCTTGTACGAGCGCACCATCTGCAAGTCTTCGCGCTTGAGCAGCACGTCGGCATCGTAGCAGTCCGAAAGAGTCCGGTTGTGCTGCAACGGAGTCGGTTCCAGGATTTCCGAAAGGGTATGCTCGGCTTTCATCACATCGGAAAGCGCCGGAAAATATTTTTTACTGTCCATCGTATCTGTTTTTGTCGTATTCTTTTCCATTTTTATGCTGTCACAAAATAACTGTCAATGTCTCGCCCCGAAGAAGCCGGACCGCTCCCCACACGCGGGGAAGGCGACCCTGCGGGCGGATCAGCAGATCGAACGGGCGATGTAGTCGCCCACCGCCTGTGTACCGCTGGGCTTCTGTCCCGCCTCGGCGATGTCTTCGGTAACCACCCCTTCCTGGATGCTGTGCGCCACCGCCTCGCGGATCGCCGCCCCTTCCTTCGGCAGGGAGAAGGCATACTCGAACATCATGGCTGCCGAGAGGATCGTGGCCACCGGATTGGCAATGTCGCGCCCGGCCGCCTGGGGATACGACCCGTGGATCGGTTCGAACAACGACGTGTGCACCCCCACCGAAGCCGAGGGCAACAGTCCGAGCGAACCGGTGATCACGCTCGCCTCGTCGGTGAGGATGTCGCCGAACATGTTCTCGGTAACGATCACATCGAAATGCGAAGGCTGCTGGATGATCTTCATCGCGGCGTTGTCCACGAACATGTATTCCACCTCGACCCCCGGATACTGCGGGGCCATCTCCTGCACCGTCTGACGCCACAGGCGCGAGGTGGCCAGCACGTTGGCCTTGTCCACCACCGTGAGCCGTCCCCGGCGTTTGCCGGCGTATTCGAAGGCCAGGCGGACGATGCGCTCGATCTCCTCCCGGCTGTACACGCACGTATCGTAAGCCGTCTTCCCGTCTTCGGAGCGCCCCTGCGGACGGCCGAAATACATCCCGCCGGTGAGTTCCCGCAGGAAAACGAAATCCGCCCCCTGGACGATTTCGCTGCGCAGCGGCGAACGGTACAACAGGCTGGGGAAGGGCGATACCGGACGGATATTGGCATAGAGCCCCAGCGCCTTCCGCATGGCCAGAAGCCCCTGCTCGGGCCGCACGCGGGCCGAAGGATCGTTGTCGAAACGCGGGTCGCCGATCGCTCCGAAGAGCACTGCATCGGATTCCATGCACACCCGATGGGTCTGCTCGGGATACGGGTCGCCGTAGCGGTCGATCGCGGCCGCTCCGACCTCCGCGTAGGTGTACTTTGCCTGGTGTCCGTAGCGGGCACAAACGGCATCGATGACTTTGACGGCCTGCGCCGTGATCTCGGGGCCGATCCCATCGCCGGGCAACACCCCTATCTTGAATTCCATCATGTACGACGTATTTTGTTTTATTCGGTTCTGTTTTTCTCGAACTCCTCCACGCGCCCGCGCTGGCTGACCAGATAGTCGACATCGTCGTATCCGTTGAGCAGGCACTGCTTCTTGTAGGAAGAAATATCGAAATGCTCCGCACCCACTCCGGGGGCTTCGATCGTCTGACGTTCCAGGTCGATGGTCAGGCGCAGCGAAGGGTCGGCCTGCACGGCCTCAAACAGCCGGGCGAGGTACTCCGGGGAGACCTGTACGGGCAGAAGGCCATTGTTCAAGGCGTTCCCGCGGAAGATGTCGGCGAAATAACTGGACACTACCGCGCGGAATCCTGCCCCCAGGATGGCCCAAGCGGCATGTTCACGGCTCGATCCGCAGCCGAAGTTCTTGCCGGCCAACAGGATCTGACCGCCATACCGGCTATCGTTGAGCACGAAATCCGCCCGGGGCGTTCCCTCGGGCGTGTAGCGCCAGTCGCGGAACAGGTTCTGCCCGAAGCCCTCGCGCGAGGTAGCCTTGAGGAAACGGGCAGGGATGATCTGGTCGGTATCGATGTTCTCAATGTTCACGGGCACTGCCGTGGAAGTGAGTACGGTAAACTTTTCTATCATGTCTTCGATGGGTCTGGACCCCTTTGTTTCGTTTCGTTTTGTTTCTTTGCTTTTCCCTTTCTTCACCCCGCATGGAGGCCATGCTCTCACGCGCGCTCCCCTGCAGAATCCTCAGCGGGCTTTCCTTTCTTCCTCCCTTAAGTGTTTTTCCTCCCCCGGCAAGGGAGAAATGCATCCGCCCGCCGGAACGGGGATGTCAGTGCGCCAGAGGATCGGTTACCACGCCCGTTACGGCAGCGGCGGCCGCTACCAGCGGCCCGCAGAGCAGCGTGCGCGCGCCGGGGCCCTGGCGTCCCTCGAAGTTGCGGTTCGAGGTGGACAGACAGTATTTTCCGGCAGGGACCTTGTCGTCGTTCATGGCCAGGCAAGCCGAACAACCGGGCTGGCGAAGTTCGAACCCGGCCTCCTGCAGGATGTCGCGCAGGCCTTCTTCGATGGCCAGCCGCTCGACTTCCTTGCTCCCGGGCACGATCCAGGCCGTTACTCCCGGGGCTTTCCGTTTGCCCTTCACATACTGGGCAAAGGCGCGCAGGTCCTCGATCCGGCCGTTGGTGCAACTGCCGACAAAGACATAGTCCACCCGTTTGCCGAGCATCGGCTCTCCTTCGTGGAAATCCATGTAGTCCAAAGCCTTGTGGAACGATGCGCGGGATTTTTCCTCCAGCGTGTCGGCTTGGGGGATACGGTCCGTTACCCGAAGTCCCATGCCCGGGTTGGTCCCGTAAGTGATCATCGGGGCGATGTCCGCCGCATCGAACTCGACTTCGGCGTCGAACCGGGCATCGGGGTCGCTGTGCAAGCGGCTCCAACGCTCCACCGCACGGTCCCAATCCGCTCCCTTGGGGGCGAATTCCCGTCCGCGGAGGTACTCGAAGGTTACCTCGTCCGGGGCGATCATCCCTCCGCGGGCACCCATCTCGATGCTCATGTTGCAGACGGTCATGCGGCCTTCCATCGAAAGGCTGCGGATGGCACTGCCGGCAAATTCGACGAAATAACCCGTGCCTCCGCCCGTTCCCAGGCGGGAGATGATGTACAGAATGACGTCCTTGGCGCAAACTCCTTCGCGCAACTGACCTTCCACCCGGATGCGCATGGTCTTGGGACGCACCTGAAGCACGCACTGCGAGGCGAGTACCATTTCCACTTCGCTGGTGCCTATCCCGAAGGCGATGCAGCCCAAGGCGCCGTGCGTAGAGGTGTGGCTATCCCCGCACACGATGGTCATGCCGGGCTGGGTAAGCCCTGTCTGCGGGCCGACGACATGGACGATGCCGTTGCGGGGCGACCCTACTCCGAAGAGTTCGATGCCGTTTTCGGCGCAGTTCTTCACCAGGGTTTCCACCTGGGTGCGGGACTGCGGGTCGCGCGGGGGGAGTTCCTGATGTTCGGTGGGGATGTTGTGGTCCGGGGTGGCCGTTACCTGCCGGGGACGGAAGACGGAGATCCCCCGCCGGCGAAGCCCTTCGAAAGCCTGCGGGCTGGTTACCTCGTGGATGTACTGGCGGTCGATGTACAGAATGTCCGAGCCGCCTTCGACGTGCCCCACTACGTGAGCATCCCATATTTTGTCGAATAAAGTACTCATGTTCGTTTGGTTGATGATCGCTCGTTTTTTTTGTGTTTTTGGAAACGGATACCTTTCCCGCTGCCTTTCCTCTCCTTCTCTCCCGGCCGCACGCCTTTGCCTCTCGCCCCCTTCTCTCTTCCGCCGTGCGCCGTTTGCCGGATCGCCGCTCCGCCCTGCTCCGTTCCGTTCCTCCCCTGTCCCCGTCTTTTGCCCTTTTGAGGGCTTCCTTGCCTCCTCGGGGGGAAAACGGCGGCGCGCTTTGCGAAAAGGGGCGTCAGGCGATTTTGCTCAAGGCATCGAGCAGGGATTCCACCGAAGCGGTAACGATGTCGGTATTGGCGCCGAAGCCGTAATACATCTTGCCCTTGTGGGAAACCTGGATGTGTACCTTGCCCAGGTCGTCGCTGCCGCGCGTGATGGCCTGCACGAGGAATTCCTCGATGTGCACCCGGCGTTTGGTAATGCTCTTGACGGCATTGAAGGCGGCATCGACCGGACCGTTGCCATAGGCTGTCTCGGTGAAGGTATCGCCGCCGAAGCTGATCTGCACGGTGGCCGTAGGTACGGTGGACTGTCCGCAAACGACCTGAAGCGTTTCCAGCTTGATGGGGGCGTCCACCTTGGTGCGTCCGGCGAGGACTTCGAGGTCGCGGATGGAGATGTCCTTTTTCCGGTCGGCCAGTTCGAGGAATTTCTGATAGATGGCATCGAGTTCCTCCCCTTCCGGCGTGTAACCCAGTTCCTTCAAGTGGTGCTTGAGGGCGGCGCGACCGCTGCGGGCGGTCAGGATGATGCTCGACTGATCCACCCCGACGTCTTCCGGGTCGATGATCTCGTAGGTCTCGCGGCTCTTGAGCACCCCGTCCTGGTGGATGCCGGAGGAATGCGCAAAGGCGTTGCGGCCCACGATGGCCTTGTTCGGCTGTACCGGCACACGCATCAGGTTGGATACCAAATGGCTGGTATTGATGATCTCGCGGGTATTGATGCCCACTTCGTAGTCCAGGTTCTTGTGGCAGGCGATGGCCATGACCACTTCTTCGAGCGCGGTATTGCCCGCACGCTCGCCCAGACCGTTGATCGTTACCTCGGCCTGCCGCGCTCCGTTCATGATGGCGGCCAGGGTGTTGGCGGTAGCCATGCCGAGGTCGTTGTGGCAATGGGTGGAGAGGATGGCTTTGTCGATATTGGGCACATGGTTGATCAGGTAGGCGATCTTCGCGCCGTATTCCGAAGGCAGGCAGTATCCGGTGGTATCGGGGATATTGACCACCGTCGCCCCGGCCTGGATGACGGCTTCCACCACCCGGGCGAGGAACTCCTCGTCCGTGCGGCCGGCATCCTCGGCGTAAAACTCGACGTCGTCCACGAAGGTGCGGGCATACTTGACCGCATCGACGGCCCGGCGGATGATATCCTCGGGGGTGGAATTGAGTTTTTCGTAGATATGGTAGGGAGAGGTTCCGATACCGGTGTGGATGCGCCCGCGTTTAGCGTATTTGAGGGCGTCGGCAGCTACCTCGATGTCCTTTTTCACGGCACGGGTCAGCGCGCAGATGGTGGGACGGGTAACGGCCTTGGAGATTTCGACCACCGAATTGAAGTCCCCGGGCGAAGAAATGGGGAATCCGGCTTCGATAATGTCCACGCCCAGTTTTTCCAGCTGGCGTGCCACCTCGATCTTTTCAATGGTGTTCAACTGGCAGCCCGGCACCTGTTCGGCGTCGCGGAGCGTGGTGTCGAAAATGTAAACTTTCTCGCTCATGGTCTTATGTGTTTCGTTTTTATTCCTCTGTATTTTCGGGGTTCCTCTTCCCCCACCCTTCCCTCCTGCTCTCCTCCCCCTGTCCGGGTGTCCCGCAGGGATTGAGAATCAGGCGCGGGAAACGCCCCCTTTCTTTCCGGGGGACTTTGCGGCCGGCGACCCGATCAAAGGCGGCCGGCCCGGCCCGAAGGCCTCATGGGTAAACTGCCGTTGGTATTCCCAGGGGAAAACCGACGGCAGGAAATGGCGGTCAGTTGTTTTCCGGACGGAGTTTGCGTACCACGGCACCTGCCTGCCACATTTCGGAATTGTGCATCTCCTCCAACTCCTTGTTCAGCTTTTCGCGGTAATCCGGCTGGCTGTTCGAGTCGATGGAGCGCTGGGCTTCGTTGCCGGCGGCCACTTCGCGGTACAGTTCTTCAAAGACCGGTTTGGCAGCATCGCGGAACTTCTTCCACCAGTCCAAAGCACCGCGCTGAGCGGTGGTCGAGCAGTTGGCATACATCCAGTCCATACCGTTTTCGGCGATGAGCGGCATCAGGCTCTGGGAAAGTTCCTCGACCGTCTCGTTGAAGGCTTCGGAAGGCGTATGGCCGTTTTCACGCAAGGTGTCGTACTGGGCGGCAAAGATACCCTGGATGGCTCCCATCAGCGTGCCGCGTTCGCCGGTAAGGTCGGAGTACACTTCTTTCTTGAAGGTGGTCTCGAACAGGTAACCCGAACCTACACCGATCCCCAACGCTACCACACGATCCTTGGCACGGCCGGTGGCATCCTGGAAAATAGCGTAGCTGGAGTTCAGTCCGCGACCCTGGAGGAACATCCGGCGCAGCGAGGTGCCCGAGCCTTTGGGAGCGATCATGATCACGTCCACATCCGCCGGGGGAACGATGCCGGTACGCTCCTTGTACGTGATGCCGAATCCGTGCGAGAAGTACAGCGCTTTGCCGGCCGTGAGGTGTTTCTTGATCGTCGGCCACATCGATATTTGTCCGGCGTCGGAAAGCAGGTACTGGATAATGGTACCCTTTGCGGCTGCCTCCTCGATCTCGAAAAGCGTCTGGCCGGGAACCCAGCCGTCGGCTACGGCCTTGTCCCAACTCTTGGTGCCTTTGCGCTGGCCCACGATGACGTTGAAGCCATTGTCCTTGAGGTTGAGGGACTGTCCGGGACCCTGTACGCCGTATCCGATCACGGCGATCGTTTCATCTTTGAGCGTTTCGAGAGCCTTCGAGAGAGGGAATTCGTCGCGGGTGATCACATTTTCCTCGACCCCTCCGAAATTCATTTTTGCCATGGTTGCAATGTTTTTTGGTTGATAATTCCGTGTTTTATTTCGTTTCTTGTTCTTTTCTTGATGCCTCCTGTTTTTTCCTGAATTCGGCGATGCCGGGGCACTCGTCCAGCAGGTAATCCTTGACCTTGACGATGGCCACCGAACCCGTGCGGGCGAACTGATGGACCCCGTAGGGACGCAGAAGCTCCAGCAGCGCCTGCGTTTCGCCCGTATGACCGGTTTTTTCCAGCACGATGTAGTCGTCGCCGATCTCCAGGATGCGCACATGGTGGTCGCGTACGAGGTTTTCGACATTGCGGTTGCGGGACACCTTGTACAGGGCGATCTCCTGCTGGACCACCTCGTCGGGGGTATGGACGAAGGCCTTGAACACTTCGACGCGTTTTTCGATCTGGCGCACCATCTTTTCCACCTTTTCCGGATCGGTATTGACCACGATGGTAAAACGGTGGATGCCCGCCACGGCCGACTCCGAAGTGGTCAGGCTTTCGATATTGACATTGCGGCAGGTGAGTACCGTGGTGATCTGGTTGAGGATACCCACTTTGTTTTCCGAGAAAACGGTCAGGATGTATTGTTTTTCCATGATTCTTCGCTGGGTTTTACGTCATTCGAGCATTATATCGGATACCGCCGCTCCGGCCGGCACCATGGGGAACACATCGTCTTCCTTTTCCACCCGGACCTCCAACAGGAACGCCCCGGGGCTTTCGAGCATCCGGGCAATGGCCCCGTCGAGGTCTTCGCGTTTTTCCGCCAGCGCATATCCCACCTCGTTGGCGCGGGCGATGAGCGAATACTCGGGGTTGAGCATGTCGGTAAACGAATACCTGCGGTTGTAGAACAGTTCCTGCCACTGACGCACCATGCCCAGATAGTTGTTGTTCAGCAGGACGATCTTGACTCCCACGCGGCTCTGCATGATGGTGGCCAACTCCTGGATGTTCATCTGCAGACCTCCGTCGCCCACGAACAGGACCACCTGCCGGTCGGGACAGCCCAATTTGGCCCCCACCGCCGCCGGCAGCCCGTAGCCCATCGTGCCCAAACCGCCCGAAGTGATGAGCGTACGCGGAGTCGTATATCGGCAATACCGCGCGGCAAACATCTGGTGCTGCCCCACGTCGGTTACCACGATCGTGTCCTTGGGGGCGGCATCCGACACCTTGCGCACGGCCTCCCCCATGCGGATGCCTCCCGAAGCCGGATGCAGGGCCGGGGCGATGATCTTCTGCTCCTCTACCTTGTCGCATGCGCGGAATTCGTCGATCCACGCGCTGTGGTCCTGCGCAGAAACCATCTCGGTGAGCATCGGCAAGGTCTGTTTCACATCGCCCACCACCGGCACGTCAGCATAGATGATCTTGTTCACCTCCGAGGGGTCGATCTCCAGGTGGATGATCTTGGCCCCCATCCCGAACTTGTCCGGATCGCCCGTCACGCGGTCGTCGAAACGCATTCCGATGGCCACCAACAGGTCGCAATCCTTGTTCTTGATGTTCGGCCCGTAGTTGCCGTGCATCCCGAGCATGCCTACGTTCTGCGGGTGGTCGCTCGGCAAGGCCGAAAGCCCCAGCAGGGTCGAGGCGGCCGGCATGCCGCTTTTCTCCAGAAAAGCGACCAGTTCCTTTTCGGCATTTCCCAACAGCACACCCTGCCCCACCAGCGCCATCGGCCGACGGGCCAGGTTGATCAGACGGGCTGCTTCGGCCACCTGTTCCCGATCGGGAGCGGGAGTAGGCACGTAACTGCGGATGTGCTCCACCTTCTTGTAACAAAAATCCATCATCCCCACCTGGGCATCCTTGGTGATGTCCACCACCACCGGCCCCGGGCGTCCGCTGCGGGCGATGTAAAAAGCTTTGGCAATGGCCTCGGGAATGTCCTGCGCCCGCTTGACCTGGCAGTTCCACTTGGTTACCGCCTGGGTGATGCCGATGAAGTTGGTCTCCTGAAAGGCATCCGTGCCCAACAGCGAGGAAGCCACCTGCCCGCTGATGAGCACCACCGGGGTGGAGTCCAACAAAGCGTCGGCCAGGCCGGTTACCGTATTGGTCGCCCCCGGTCCGGAGGTAACCATGCACACCCCTACGCGGCCCGTGGCACGGGCATAGCCCTCGGCGGCATGCACCGCCGCCTGCTCGTGGCGCACCAGGATGTGGTCGATCCGGTCGCGATAGTCGTACAAGGCATCGTAGATCGGGATCACCGCACCGCCCGGATACCCGAAAATGGTTTCCGCGCCTTCCGCCAGGAAAGACTCGATGATGGCCTGCGAGCCGGACATTCGCCGGGGAGTCCCGCAGGGATTGTTGGAAGTCTGTGTATCTTGTGTATCTTTTGTGTTCATATTTATGGATTTGCCTGATGAAAAAATCGTTTTGCCCGCTCGCACCTCATCGTTCGATCTCCCGCACAGCGCCCTTGTCGGCCGAGCTTACCAGCATGGCGTACGCTTGGAGCGAACGCGGCACGACTCGCTGGCGGGATACGGGTTTGAATTCTTTCATGGCCTTCATCCGGCGGTCTATCTCATCGGCATCGACCAGCAGTTCGATGCGCCGTTCGGGGATGTCGATAGCGATACGGTCGCCGTCGCGCACAATGGCGATCTGCCCGCCGGCCGCTGCTTCGGGCGACACGTGGCCGATGGAAAGTCCCGAGGAACCTCCGGAGAAACGCCCGTCGGTTACCAGGGCGCAAGCCTTGCCCAGATGCATCGACTTGAGGTACGACGTGGGATAGAGCATCTCCTGCATTCCCGGGCCGCCCCGCGGGCCTTCGTAGCGGATCACCACCACGTCGCCGGCTTTCACCCGTCCGCCGAGGATGCCCTCCACGGCCTGTTCCTGCGATTCGAAGACTACGGCCGTCCCCTCGAAGCGGAAAAGCGACGGATCCACCCCTGCTGTCTTGACGATGCAGCCGTCGGCCGCAATGTTCCCTTTCAGCACAGCCAGGCCGCCGTCCTGGAAATACGCGTGTTCCACATCCCGGATGCAGCCTTGCGCCCGGTCGGTATCCATCTCGGGATAATACGTCTGCTGCGAACCCATCTCGTTGGAGAAACGCCCTGCGGGAGCACTGAGGTACAGTTTCTTCGCCTCGGGCGAAAAGTCCGGCGAAGCCACGTCGTAGCGGGCCAGCACATCGCCCAGGGTCTCTCCGTCCGCCCGGTTGACCAGTGTATCGACCAGTCCGGCACGGGCCAGGATACCCAGGATCGCCATGATACCTCCGGCGCGGTTGACATCCTGCACGTGATAATGTCCGTTGGGCGCCACCTTGCACAATACCGGTACCCGGCGCGAAAGGCGGTCGATATCGGCCATCGTGAAGTCCACGCCCGCTTCCCGGGCGATGGCCAGCAGGTGCAGCACCGTATTGGTCGAACCTCCCATGGCGATGTCGAGCGACATCGCATTCTCGAAAGCTGCCTTGGTCGCCACCGAACGCGGCAGACCCGAATCGTCCCCGTCGCGGTAGTACCGCTCGGCCATCCGGACGATGGTGCGCGCGGCACGGCGGAACATTTCCTCGCGGTTGGCGTGCGTAGCTACGACCGTGCCGTTGCCGGGGAAGGCCATTCCGATGGCTTCGGCCAGGCAGTTCATCGAATTGGCGGTGAACATCCCGGAACACGAGCCGCATCCGGGGCAGGCGCACCCTTCCAATTCCTGCACGTCGGCATCGGACACGCTGGCGTCGGCACTCATGACCATCGTATCGATCAGATCGACCCCGCGTCCGCGGAAATTGCCGGCTTCCATCGGCCCGCCGGAGACGAATATCGTGGGGATGTTCAGCCGCATGGCGGCCATGAGCATCCCGGGAGTTATCTTGTCGCAGTTGCTGATGCACACCAAGGCATCGGCCTTGTGCGCATTGACCATGTATTCCACGCTGTCAGCGATGATCTCGCGCGAGGGCAGCGAATAGAGCATACCGTCATGCCCCATGGCGATCCCGTCGTCGATGGCGATGGTATTGAACTCGGCGGCAAAGCAACCCAGGGCTTCCACTTCGGACTTGACGATCTGTCCCACCCGGTGCAGATGCACGTGCCCGGGGACGAACTGGGTAAACGAATTGGCGATCGCGATGACCGGGCGCCCCATCTGTTCCTTTTTCATGCCATTGGCCTTCCACAGCGCGCGTGCTCCGGCCATGCGGCGGGAATCCATCGTCTGTGCGCTGCGAAGCGGGTTTTTCATTTCTTCTTTTTCCATGACGGTATCTTTTATTTTCATGCGAAACGAACAGGATCGAAAAAAGCCTCTCTCACCGAGTGAGAAAGGCTTTCGTATGTGTCCGAAAAACGGCCGCAACTTCACGCGCCTTTCTCACTCCCTGGGGTAATGACCACGGGCAGCAGCAGGACGCCAATTAGAGCAACGGCATTTTTCATTGTATTTTCTTTATTGACCCGACAAATGTAATGCGATCTTTCCTTTCGTTCCAAATGTTTTCTTGACTTTTTTACACCCGGGAACGTTTTTTTGTGAAAAAGGCTTATTCCGTCCGGGCATTTTTTTTCTTCCGCAGGGCCTTGTACACCAGAAAAGCCACCACCACCACGCATACGGCGATAAAGAGATAACCCATCTCGTGGCTGTACTGGTTGATCTTCTCCTGCAATTGCTCCCGGGTGTCGATCCCCGGCACGGTGGAAAGATAGTACCCGATGGCCGCCAGGATGCAGTTCCAGATACCCGCACCGAGAGTCGTGTAGAGCAGGAACGGCCCCATTTTCATCCGCGCCAGTCCCGCCGGAATGGAGATCAGCTGGCGGATGGCCGGCAACAGACGTCCCACGAAAGTGGACACCGCCCCGTGTTTGTCAAAATAATTCTCGGCCTTCTGCACCTTTTCCTGGTCGATCAGGCACATGTGCCCCAAACGGCTGTTGGCAAAGCGGTAAACGATGGGGCGTCCCAGCCAACGCGCCAGGTAGTAATTGAACAGCGCGCCGATGTCCGCACCCAGGGTAGCGAACAGCACCACCAGAGGAATGCTCATCTTGCCGTCGATGGCCGCCATGTAAGCCGCCGGGGGAACGACCAGTTCGGAAGGAAAAGGGATAAACGAACTCTCGATCGCCATCAGGACCGTGATCCAGAAGTAATTGAGGTTGTCGAGGATCGCTTGGATGAATTCTGCGGATTCCATACGGGAAAACTTTGGTTTTTACTTTGCGAAAATAAAAAGAATCTCCCGATTTTTCGCCCTGCCCGCTCCGCGCGGGACAAAAAATCCGGGAAAAACACTACCTTTGACCTTTGGCGCGCAAAGTGCCCTTGCTTTTTATCACACGTATGAAAAACATTCGCAATTTCTGCATCATCGCCCACATCGATCACGGAAAGTCCACCCTGGCCGACCGGCTGTTGGAATACACCAAGACCATCTCCGAACGGGAAAAACAGGACCAACTGCTCGACGACATGGACCTGGAGCGCGAGCGCGGCATCACCATCAAAAGCCACGCCATCCAGATGGACTACGTGCTCGACGGGGAAAAATACATCCTCAACCTGATCGACACCCCGGGACACGTGGACTTCTCGTACGAAGTATCGCGCTCGATCGCCGCCTGCGAAGGCGCACTGCTGGTGGTGGACGCCGCCCAGAGCATCCAGGCGCAGACCATCTCCAACCTGTACCTGGCCCTGGAAAACGGGCTGACCATCATCCCGGTACTCAACAAGATCGACCTCCCCTCGGCCAAACCGGAAGAAGTAGCGGACGACATCGTCGCCCTGATCGACTGCCGCCCGGAGGACATCATCCATGCCTCGGGCAAAACCGGACAAGGCGTCGAGGACATCCTGCGCGCCATCGTGGAGCGCATCCCCGCCCCGGTGGGCGATCCGGACGCGCCGCTCCAGGCCCTGGTCTTCGACTCGGTGTTCAATTCGTTCCGCGGCGTGGAGGCTTACTACAAAGTGGTCAACGGCACCATCCACCAAGGGGAAAAGGTCAAATTCATGGCCACCGGCAAGTCCTACCTCGCCGACGAAGTAGGCACCCTCAAACTCAAAAAACAAGCCAAAAAACAGATCTCGGCCGGCGACGTGGGCTACGTCATTTCGGGCATCAAGGAAGCCGTCGAGGTCAAAGTGGGCGATACCATCACCTCGGTCGAACGCCCAGCCCCCCAGCCCATCGAAGGCTTCGAGGAAGTCAAGCCCATGGTCTTTGCCGGCATCTACCCGGTGGACACCGAAGACTATGAGGAACTGCGCTCGTCGATGGAAAAACTCCACCTGAACGACGCCGCCCTGACCTTCGAAGCCGAATCGTCCGCCGCACTGGGCTTCGGTTTCCGCTGCGGATTCCTGGGAATGCTGCACCTGGAGATCATCCAGGAACGTCTGGAACGCGAATTCGGCATGACGGTCATCACCACCGTCCCCAACGTATCGTACCGCGTGTACCAGACCTCCGACCGCAACCACCCCCTGACCATCCACAATCCCTCGGAACTCCCCGACCCCTCGCGGCTGGACCGCGTGGAAGAGCCCTACATCCGCGCCTCGATCATCACCCAGTCCGACTACATCGGCCCGGTGATGGAACTCTGCATCTCCAAACGGGGCGTACTCAAGAACCAGTCGTACCTCACCCCCACCCGGGTGGAGCTCATCTTCGAGTTGCCGATGGCCGAAGTGGTGTTCGACTTTTACGACCGGCTCAAATCCATCTCGCGCGGATACGCCTCGTTCGACTACACGCCCATCGACTTCCGCCAGGCGGACCTGGTCAAGGTCGATATCCTGATCAACGGCGAACCGGTCGATGCGCTCTCCTCGCTGGTACACCGCGCCAATGCGTACAACATCGGCAAGAAGATCGTCGAGAAACTCCGCGGGCTGATCCCCCGCCAGCAGTTCGACATCCCGCTCCAGGCGGCCATCGGCGCCAAGATCATCGCCCGCGAAACGATCAAGGCCGTCCGCAAGGACGTTACCGCCAAGTGCTACGGAGGCGATATCTCCCGCAAACGCAAACTGCTCGAAAAACAGAAACAGGGCAAAAAACGCATGCGGCAGATCGGCCGGGTCGAAGTGCCCCAGTCGGCTTTCATGGCCGTGCTCCGTCTCTCGGACGACTGACCCCGCCCCTGTCCCCCGGGATTTCCGCCGAGGGCGAAGAGATCCCCTGCCGGACAATACTCCCGCACGCAGTCTGAACAAAAAAAAGACAAAGACAACATAACAAACGTATGAAAGTAGGTATCATCATGGGGTCGGACTCCGACCTGAAAATCATGCAGCAGGCCGAAGCCGTCCTGCACGAACTGGGTGTCGAAACCGAAATGGACGTCATGTCCGCCCACCGCACGCCCGAACGGGTATTGGACTATGCCCGGGGAGCTTACCAGCGCGGAGTAGCCGTGATCATCGCCGGAGCGGGCGGCGCCGCCCACCTGGCCGGATTTGTCGCCGCGGTGAGCGCCATGCCGGTGATCGCCGTTCCCATCAAATCGTCCAACTCGATCGACGGCTGGGACTCCATCCTCTCGATGCTGCAAATGCCTTCGGGCGTGCCGGTAGCCACCGTCGCCCTGGACGGCGCCCGCAACGCAGGCATCCTGGCCGCACAGATCCTTTCGGTCGCCGACCCGCAGCTCCACCAGCGCCTGGTGGACTTCAAGGAAGCGATGAAGGAAAAGGTCTATGCCGCCAGCGTCCGGGTGCGCGAGCAAGCAAAATAAGCCCACTCTCCCCCCGGAACGGCTGCAAAGATAGTTCCCAAAAATCCGAAGAGCCGGAATGCCCGGGGGCAACCCCGCAAAGACTTCGCCCGAGGGCAAAAACACCCCGAAGGGAGAAGCATTGAAAAAAATTGAAAAAAATACGTATTTTTGTCCCGCTGGAAGCCGTTCCCGGCTTCCAGCGGGACAAAAAACATCCGTTCCATCCCACCGATAGATAGCAGGCATTGAAAAAACTCTTTCCCGTTTTTGCACGCCGCTGCGTGTTTTTCATCCGCATCTGAAGCCCCGGCCCGTACCGGCGCCCCTTTCTGCGGGGGCTTTTGCAAGTGTACCGCTTTTCGGGATCCGTCCCCTCCCTCCGGTTTCTTTTTCTCCCATCGTTCCACCGGGCTTTGTCCCCTCAAAAATTTGCATCAAAAGGATGAAAACAAGTTACATAGACCTGATCGACCAGACGTTCTACTTCCCGCAGGAAGAATTCGACCTCGACGGAGACAACCTCACCTTTCACGGCATCGACCTGATGGGGCTGATCGAGAAATACGGGACGCCCTTGCGCCTGACCTACCTGCCGCGCATCTCGGAGAACATCCAGAGGGCCAAGCGCATCTTCGCCCAGGCGATGCAGAAGAACGATTACCACGCCTCGTACAACTACTGCTACTGTACCAAAAGTTCGCATTACAGCTTCATCCTGCACGAAGCGCTCAAGAACGACATCCACATCGAGACCTCCTCGGCCTACGATATTCCCATCGTGGAAAAACTGATCGCCGAAGGACGCCTGGCCAAAGACAGCTACATCCTGTGCAACGGATTCAAACGGGGCAAGTACATCGACTACATCGCCCGGCTGATCAACACCGGCCACCCCAACACGATCCCCATCATCGACAACGAGGATGAAATAGACTACCTCTGCCAAGCGATCGACCGACCCTTCGAGATCGGTATCCGCATCGCCTCGGAAGAGGAACCGAAATTTACCTTCTACACTTCGCGCCTGGGCATCAAGTACCGCGACATCGCTCCCTTGTACCGCCGGGTGATCAAAAACCACCCGAAGGTCCGGCTGAAGATGCTCCACTTTTTCATCAACACCGGCATCAAGGACAGCGCCTACTACTGGAACGAGCTGCTCAAATGCCTCAAGGTGTACGCCGACCTGAAAAAGGACTGCCCGGAACTCGACTCGCTCAACATCGGCGGAGGATTCCCCATCAAGA
>DVLY01000057.1 GCA_018715295.1 Candidatus Merdimorpha stercoravium
AGAGTTCTTTGAAGGTTACGCAACGCACAGAAGAATAATGCAGTAGATAACTAACTAATTCGTAACCTATTACTATTATGAGCGATTACCCAATGCTCATTTCCAATAAATTACACTCTTTTCGTAACTTCCTTTTGCAAATATACGAAAATCAATCATAAAAAAACCGCCCCGCTTGAAGTTTGCAGACGACAGCGGGACGGGACTAACCAAAGCTCCGGAGCTAAACAAGCCCCTGAACCGAATACGTCGAAGCATGCATTTCCCGTCCATGCCTCCGGCCATCTTCCGGTATCACACACCGATACGTCCCGCCCTTGTCGTAAAACGTCTTATTAGTATGTTTCCCGCGTCCGATCTCTTCTATGCCCCTCCAAGCGAGAATTCTATCGTCCCCTTCCCCAGCCCGGTCTCAAGAGAAAACTCCTCCCGCAGGGAAGGTACGAGATCGGTGCGGGTACAAAAAAAACACCGCCGCAGGATACCTGCGGCGGTGTTCTTCAAGAAGGATGGGCGATTATGCCCGCTTGTTCTCGAAGACCAGGGCGTTGTTCCGGCCTTTGATCACGATCACGTCTTTAGGCTCTACTTTCCCTTCGAGGATCTGACGGGAGAGTTCGTTCATCAGGTCGCGCTGGATGACCCGTTTGATGGGCCGGGCGCCGAACTGCGGATCGTACCCCTGATCGGCCATTACCTCCAGGGCGCTGTCCTCGGCTTCCAGGCGGATGTCCCGTTTGGCCAGCATCCCGGCCAGGCGATGGACTTGCAAACGTACGATGTCCTTGACATTCTCGCGGGTAAGCGGGGTGAACATGATGATCTCGTCGATACGGTTGAGGAACTCCGGACGAATCTGCTGTTTGAGCAATTCGAACACTTGGCCCTTCGTCTTTTCCAGCAGTTTTTCATCCGGGTTCTGAACCCCTTCGAGCGCCTCCATGATCAGGTGCGACCCCATGTTCGAGGTCATGATGATGATCGTATTCTTGAAGTCCACCGTGCGGCCCTTGTTGTCCGTCAGACGACCGTCGTCCAGCACCTGAAGCAGGATGTTGAACGTATCGGGGTGCGCCTTTTCGATCTCGTCGAACAGTACCACGCTGTACGGATGGCGGCGTACCGCCTCGGTGAGCTGGCCGCCCTCGTCGTAGCCCACGTATCCCGGAGGCGCTCCCACCAGACGGCTGACGGAGTGTTTCTCCTGGTACTCGGACATGTCGATACGGATCATCGCTTTTTCGTCGTTGAACAGCAACTCGGCCAAGGCTTTGGCCAACTCGGTCTTACCGACACCGGTGGTACCCAGGAACAGGAAACTGCCGATGGGCTTCTGCGGGTCCTGCAACCCGGCCCGACTGCGGCGCACCGCATCGGACACGGCGCGGATGGCTTCGTCCTGACCGATAACGCGCTGGTGCAGATCCTGCTCCAAGTGCAGCAGTTTTTCCCGGTCGGAAGCCAGCATCTTTTTGACCGGTATTCCCGTCCATTTGGAAACGATCTCGGCGATGTCTTCGGCATCGACTTCTTCCTTGATCAAGGCGCGTCCGTCGGCCTGCATCTGTTTGAACTCGTCGTTGAGACGAGCCAGCTTGTCCTGCGCCTGTTTCAAGGTGCCATAACGGATCTCGGCTACCCGGGCGTAGTCGGCAGCCCGCTCGGCCTCCGAAGCCTCGAATTTCAAGTCCTCGATCTGCTTCATGGTACCCTGGATGTCCTCGACCATCTGTTTTTCCATGCGCCACTTGGCTTCCACGCCCTTGCGCTGTTCCCGCAGATTGGCCAGTTCCTCGCCGAGGGATTCGAGCTTGGCCTGGTCGCCTTCGCGCTTGATGGCGGCCACTTCGATCTCCAGTTGAAGGATACGACGGTCGAGCGTGTCCAATTCCTCGGGTTTGGAGTTCATCTCCATCCGCAGGTGCGATGCGGCCTCGTCGATCAGGTCGATGGCCTTGTCCGGCAGGAAACGGTCGGTGATGTACCGCGTGGACAACTCCACAGCGGCAATGATCGCGTCGTCCTTGATACGGATGTGGTGGTGTGCTTCGTACTTGTCCTTGATCCCTCGAAGGATCGATACCGAAGCCTCGTAGTCCGGTTCTTCGATCATCACCTTTTGGAACCGGCGCTCGAGCGCCTTGTCCTTCTCGAAGTACTTCTGGTACTCGTTGAGGGTCGTCGCACCGATCGAACGCAGTTCGCCGCGCGCCAGGGCCGGTTTGAGGATATTGGCGGCATCCATCGCACCTTCACCAGCGCCGGCACCTACCAGGGTATGTATCTCGTCGATGAACAGGATGATGCTGCCCTCGGATTCGCTCACCTCCTTGACCACGGATTTGAGTCGCTCTTCAAACTCGCCTTTGTACTTCGCCCCGGCGATCAGCGCACCCATGTCGAGCGAGTAGATGGTCTTGTCCAGCAGGTTCTGAGGCACATCGCCGCTGACAATCCGCTGTGCCAGTCCTTCGGCGACGGCCGTTTTTCCCACGCCCGGTTCGCCGATGAGGATCGGGTTGTTCTTGGTACGGCGGGTAAGGATCTGCAGCACGCGCCGGATTTCCTCGTCCCGGCCGATGACCGGGTCGAGTTTGTTCTGGCGAGCCAGCTCATTGAGGTTCTTGGCATACTTTTCGAGCGCCTGATAGGTATCCTCCTGGTTCTGTTTGGTCACCCGGTCGCCCTTGCGAAGGTCCTCGATGGCGGTACGAAGGTCTTTTTCCTTGATGTTGTTCTGACGGAACAGTTTAGCCGTTTCGTCCCCCCCACCCATCATGGCCAGCACGAGGTGTTCGACCGTAACGAACTGGTCGTCCATCTTGGAGGCGATACTCTGAGCATCGGTCAGCATTTTGGAAGCGTCGCGGGAAAGGTACACCTCGCCCCCCGACACTTTCGGGTATGTGTTGAGGATAACGCCCACCTGCCGGCGGAAGTCTTCGGCGTTCACGCCGACCTTGCCCAACAGGAAAGGCAGTACGCTGTGGTCCGTGTCGAAAATGCCCTCCAGGATGTGCGCGTTCTCGATCTGGGGATTGCCCCGCTCGGCGGCGATCATCTGGGCCTTCTGCACGGCCTCTTGCGATTTGGTAGTGAAATTGTTGAAATCCATATTCGTTTGGGTTTTTAGTTTTATGTTCGTTTGCCTACTTACTCGCAAATCCCGTGCCGAGGCAAAAGACTGCCATTTTTTCCGGAAAAAAGACAAAAAAGGACAAAACAAACCCCTTCCTCCGCCATTTTGACGCAGGAAAGAGCGAAATATCGGAAAAATACGGACGACTTACTCCACCACCACACCCACCGGGCAATGGTCGCTGCCGAGAACCTGCTGCAGGATAAACGCCTCCTTGATCCGGGGCATAAATGCACGCGAAGCCAGGAAATAGTCGATTCTCCAGCCCACGTTCCGGCTCCGGGCCCCGCCCCGATAGCTCCACCAGGAATACTCGTTGCGCTTGTCGGGATAGAAATACCGGAAAGTATCCACCAGCCCGCCCGCCAGGTAGCGGTCCATGCCGTCGATCTCCGCCTGCATGTACCCGGCCGCCTTGTTGTAGTTGGCTGCCGGATGGGCCAGGTCGATGTCGGTGTGGGCTACATTCATATCGCCGCAAACCAGGACCGGCTTGTCGGCCTCGAGTTTTTTGAGAAAGTCGTAGAAAGCCAGATCCCACTGCTGGCGATAGTCCAGGCGGAGGAGCTCCGCCCCGGAATTGGGCGTATAGACATCGACCAGAAAGAAGTCCGGGAACTCCGCGGTGATCACCCGCCCTTCGGTGTCGTGCTCGGCCAGGCCGAGGCCGTAATGCACCGCCAACGGCGAAACGCGGGTGGCGATGGCCGTACCGGAATACCCTTTGCGCTGGGCCGAATGGGCGTAGAGTTCATAGCCCAGCATACTCCCGAGCGCCTGTTGCACCTGCTCCGGATCGGCTTTGGTCTCCTGGAAACACAACACGTCGGGGTCGCAGTCGTCCAAAAATCCGTAAAAATCTTTTTTCACCACGGCGCGGATGCCGTTCACGTTCCACGAAACGATCTTCATAAATTTTGTCCGTATGTTTTGCCCAAAGGTAAGCAAATCCTGCCGAACCGCGGCACTTCCTCCCCCGGAATGTCCGCCTGCTCCGACAGCCGATTTTTATTTTCCCAAAAGCGCCTTCTCCCTTGGGATCATACCGCAACTTTTGCGTAATTTTGTGGGATGTAAAAATCGGCGGTTACCCAACCGCCGAAAACCGGACAAAACATGGAAAATCAGCGTACCCTGCCCTTGGAGGACATCTCGCCGGCCGAATTTTTCGGCCCCCGGGACGAGAATCTCCGCCTGCTGGTTACGTATTTTCCCAAACTCAAGATCGTGGGCCGGGGCAACTCCCTGATCGCCTTGGGCGAAGAAGAAGTCCTGGACGAGTTTGAAAAGAAGGTCAACCGCCTGACGGCCTACCTCCACCGGTACAATTCGCTGCCTCGGCTGGCCGTGGAGCGCATCCTGGAGAACGACACCGACCTGGAACGCGCCCGCCGGGAAAAGGAAGGCATCATCCTGCACGGAGCCTCCGGGCAGCCCATCAAGGCACACAGTCCCAACCAGCAGAAGATCGTGGAAGCGATCCGCCAGTACGACATGCTCTTTGCCGTCGGCCCGGCCGGTACGGGAAAGACCTATACCAGCGTGGCCCTGGCCGTACGCGCCCTGCGGGACAAGGAGGTGCGCCGCATCGTTCTGACCCGCCCGGCGGTGGAAGCGGGGGAAAGTCTGGGATTCCTCCCGGGCGATGTCAAGGAAAAACTGGACCCCTACCTCCAGCCGCTCTACGATGCCCTGCGCGACATGATCCCGGGAGAAAAACTGGCCGGGTATATGGAAAAAGGCGTGATCCAGATCGCTCCCCTGGCCTACATGCGGGGACGTACGCTGGACAGTGCTTTCGTGATCCTGGACGAAGCGCAGAACACTACGCCGATGCAGATGAAGATGTTCCTCACCCGCATGGGACCCCATGCCAAATTCATCATCACCGGCGATCCGGGGCAGGTGGACTTGCCCCCGCGCCAAAAGTCCGGCCTGGCCGAAGCCCTGCGCCTGCTTTCCGGCATCCGCAACATCGCTTTCATCCAACTGGACGAACGAGATGTGATCCGCCACCCGCTGGTAAAAGACATCATCGACGCATACAAACACTCGGAACAAAAAAATCTGAAATAACATGACACCCAACACTCTGAAAGAAACCCACTTCAACCTCCCAGGGCAGAAATCGCTCTTTCGCGGCAAAGTGCGCGACGTGTACACCTTGGACAACGACATTCTGGTCATGGTAGCTACCGACCGCATCTCGGCCTTCGACGTGGTACTGCCCGAAGCCATTCCGTACAAAGGACAGGTGCTCAGCCGCATCGCCACCCGTTTCATGGAGCTGACCTCGGACATCCTGCCCAACTGGATCCTCGGCACGCCCCATCCGGCTGTTACGGTAGGACGCCGTTGCAACCCCTTCAAAGTCGAAATGGTCATCCGCGGATACCTCTCGGGCCACGCATGGCGCGAGTACAAGGCCGGCCGGAGAACCCTCTGCGGAGTCGAACTGCCCGAGGGTCTCAAGGAAAACGACCGCCTGCCCCACCCCATCATCACCCCGACGACCAAGGAAGACCTCGGAGCGCACGACGAAGACATCTCGCGGCAGGAGATCATCGCCCACGGCCTGGTGAGTGAAAAGGACTACGACGAACTCGAAAAATACACCTACCGCCTGTTCGAACGCGGGACGGAGATCGCTGCCCAGCGCGGACTGATCCTGGTGGATACCAAGTACGAATTCGGCAAGGATCAAAACGGGGTCATCACCCTGATCGACGAGATCCACACGCCGGATTCCTCACGCTACTTCTACGCCGAGGGCTATGCCGAGCGCCAGGCCAAAGGCGAACCGCAGAAACAGCTCTCCAAGGAATTCGTCCGCGAATGGCTCATGGCCGAAGGCTTCCAGGGACAAGCCGGGCAACAGGTTCCGACCATGACCCCGCAAGTGGTCGAAGGCATTTCGGCACGCTACATCGAACTCTACGAGCACATCATGGGAGAGAAGTTCACCGGAGAAAGCCCCGAAGGCATCGAGGCCCGGACGGTGGAATTCCTCGCCCGTCTGTAATGGAACTGCTGGCCGAATACGGGGTATGGGGACTCTTCCTCGCCTCGTTTCTGGCGGCGACCATCCTGCCGCTGGCTTCCGAGATCGTCCTGGTGGCGGTCGTGGCAGCCGGCGCCGATCCCTGGGCGGCTCTCTGGGCTGCCGCAGCGGGAAATACCCTGGGAGGCATGACCAGCTACTTCCTGGGGTATTTCTTTGAGATCAAGAAGGTATGCCGCTGGATGAAGATCCAGCCCGAAAAGCTGGACCGGATGTACCCTTACGCCCATCGCTACGGATTCCTGCTGGGCTTTCTGGGATTCATGCCCGTCATCGGCGACGTGGTGATGATCGCCCTGGGAAGCCTGCGCTGCTCGTGGACAGGAACACTGCTTACTTCGGCCGCCGGGAAAACGCTGCGCTACTACCTGATCGTCTTCACCCAGCTGGCCGTTACCTCCGCCGCCTGACCCGCCCCGGCAGGGAAATGAAGCCGGCAGAAAAACGGGGAAAAAGACCGGCAAAGCCCCCAAAACCTCAACCACCGATGAAAACGACCGCCGATGCCGATGAACTCCTGCGCCGCTACTGGGGGCACGAGTGTCTGCGCCCTGCCCAACGCAAGGCCATCGAAGCGGTATTGGCCGCTCGGGATACCTTGGCCATCCTGCCTACTGGAGGAGGCAAATCGGTGTGCTATCAGATACCGGCCTTGCTGCTCGACGGGGTAACGCTGGTCGTCTCCCCGCTCATCGCCCTGATGGAAGACCAGGTGAAAGCCCTCTCCCGAAAAGGCATCCCGGCGGCTTGCATCAACAGTTCGCTTCCGGCTTCCGAGATCGCCCTGCGCCTCGACCAGGCGGCGAACGGGGCGCTCAAACTCCTGTACCTCACGCCCGAACGCATCGCCACCGAGAGTTTTGCGCGGATGGCGCGCTACCTGCCGGTGTCGCTGCTGGCGGTGGACGAGGCGCACTGCATCTCCCAATGGGGACACGACTTCCGCCCGACTTACCGCGAGATCGTCCGGGCGAGGGATTTCTTCCCTGCCCCCACGATCGCCCTCACGGCTACCGCTACCCGCCAGACGGCGGCCGATATTTGCCGAAGCCTGCGTTTTTCCGAGGATTTCCAGGTGGTGCGCGAGTCGTTCCGCCGGGAAAACATTTCCTACCAGGTGGTGGAAAACGAATCGGTCGCTACCGAGTTGCTGGAGCTGCTGCGGGAAGACCCGCAAGGGTGCGCCATCGTGTATTGCGGTACGCGTGCCGAGGTGCTGGCTACGGCGCGGATGCTGGAAGAAAACGGTATCTCGGCCGGAGAATACCATGCGGGCTTGTCCGCTGCGATCCGCTCGCGGGCTTTGCGCAAGTGGATCGAGGGAGAAAAGCGCGTAATGGTGGCTACCAATGCGTTCGGCATGGGGATCGACAAGGCGGACGTGCGGCTGGTGGTGCACCGGTACATCCCTCCTTCGCCGGAGGATTATTTCCAACAGGCCGGCCGGGCGGGACGCGACGGACGCCCGTCCCGGGCGGTGATCCTCTACGACCGCAAGGCGATCGCGACCCTGCGCCGCCGCAGCACTTCAGGGATCGCCCCGGAAGAGGTGCTGAAGGTGTACCGGCTGCTCTGCGCGTACTGCGGATTGGGTGAAGGCGAGGCGCCGGAGGGAAAATACGCGTTTTCGCCCGAGGATTTCTTTCCGCGCTGTCCCCTGCCGGAGGCCGAGGTGCGGGAGGCTTTGGATACGTTGGTGCGCACGGGGATCCTTGTCTTTCCGGATGGCGAAAACCTCGTCCCCCGGGTGCGCATTCTGGCCTCGCCGGAGGAATGCCGGCAACTGGACCGGGGAGTGGCGGCCCGCGCGCTGGAAGCCTTGACCCGCAGTTGCGAGGGGATTTTCAGTTACCCGTGCCCGATCGACCCGCAGCAGGTGGCTTCCCTGGCCGAGGCGAGCGTACAGGATTTCCTGGAAGCTCTCGAGCGGCTTTCCGAGTGGAAAATGATCGAATACTTTCCGGCCAAGCGGTTCCGCCCGCTCTACTTCTGCTCCTCGCGCTGCGACCGGGCGGTGGGGGAACTGTTGGAACGGACCATCCGGCTGTCGGCCGCCCGACGGAAGGAACGGGTGGAAAAGATGGAGGATTATCTCCGCACCCGGGAATGTCGGGCACGCTGGATCGAACTCTACTTCGGAGAGGATCGTCCGGACGATTGCCGGGTGTGCGACAACTGTCTGAAAAGCCTGCGCGGGTCCACTCCCCTCGAACAGGCGCTGTGCGGGAAGTCCCTTTCGGCCAAGGCGCTGGCCGAGGCGACGGGGATGAGCCTCGAGCAGACCATCGAGGTGCTGCGGGAACGGATGGATGCGGGTGTGGTGGAATTCGACGGACGGGGAAAATTTTCCCTTACAAAAAACGCTCGTCCCCCCCGGGGCGGAATCCGTTGAGGAAATCCGCGGCGGCCATCCGCTTTTTGCCTTCGGGCTGTACTTCCTCCAATTCGACAAAACGGTCGGCACAGCCGGCCAGCAGGCGTTTGCCCTCGATACGCACCTGTCCGTAATACCCTTCGGTGGGGATGTCCGTTACGGCGGCTTTGTAGACTTTCAGGGTAAGGGGTTCGCCTTTGGTCCACAACAGGGTATAGGCACCGGGAGCGGGCGAGAGTCCGCGCACCAGGTCTACGACTTGGCGGGCACTGCACGTCCAGCGGATGAGGGTGTCGGGTTTGAAGATCTTCGGGGCGGCTTTGGCCGAGGCTTGGTCGGGTTGCGCCTGGGGGATGGCGGTTCCCTGGCGGAGCTGTTCGACGGTTTCGACCACGAGTCCCCGTCCCATTTCGGCCAGGCGCTGGTAGAGGCTTCCGAAATCGTCCTGGGGAGCGATGTCCAGGGATCGCTGCAGGAGGATGGCACCGGTGTCGATGTTTTCATCGAGCAGGAAGGTGGTGAGGCCGGTGCGGGTTTCCCCGTTGATCACGGCCCAGTTGATGGGGGCGGCGCCGCGGTAATCGGGCAAGAGGGAGGCGTGGAGGTTGAACGTTCCCAAGGGGGGAAGGCTCCATACTTCACGGGGCAGCATGCGGAAGGCGACGACGACGAACAGGTCGGCTTCGAGTGCTTTCAACTGTTGCAGGAAGGTTTCGTCCCGCAGTTTTTCCGGCTGCAAAAGAGGCAGGTCGTGCGCTTGGGCGTACTCCTTGACGGCACTGGGGGTGAGTTTCTTCCCGCGGCCGGCGGGTTTGTCGGTGGCGGTAACGACGGCGGCGATATGATAGCCGGCGTTCAACAGGGCGTCGAGTTGCGCAACGGCAAAGGTGGGGGTGCCCATGAATACGATGCGCAGGTCTTTCTTTTCCTTCATGCTTCGGGGTTTCTTTTCGGGCAAAGATACGCACTGGGGGTGCTGCAGCCAAAAGATTGGCCGAAAAACTCGCTCCGCTCGATCCCCAAGGGCGGGCGACCGGGCGCAGCCCGGGAGCGGCCTTACGGCCGCAAGCGCGCCCCAAAGGGCGCGCACGCCCGTCCTTGGGGATATTTCGAGAAAAAACCTGCGGGAATTTGCCAACAAAACGCTACCTTTGCACGACAAGACATCAACCTTTCATACCAAAAAATGTCAGCCAAATATACCCTCAAAGACCTCTGCACGCAGACCCGCAGAGACATCCTGCGCATGATCGGAGCAGTAAACTCCGGACACCCGGGCGGCTCGCTCGGTGCCACGGAATTCATGGTCGGCCTGTTCAACAAAGTCATGGACCACACCCCCGCACCGTTCGATCCCGACGGACGGGAACAGGACCTCTTCTTCCTGTCCAACGGCCACCTCTCCGCCCTGCTCTATTCCGTGTTAGCGCGCACCGGTTATTTCCCCGTATCGGAATTGGCCACCTTCCGTCGGCTGAACTCCCGTCTGCAAGGCCATCCCGCCACCAAAGAAGGGCTTCCGGGCATCCGCATGGCCTCCGGATCGCTGGGACAAGGCCTCTCGGTAGCCATCGGCGCAGCACTGACCAAAAAGCTCAACGGGGACAAACACCTGGTCTATACCCTGCACGGCGACGGTGAACTGGAAGAAGGACAAATCTGGGAAGCCATCATGTACGCCGGATCGAAAGGTGTGGACAACCTCGTGGCCACCATCGACGCCAACGGCTGCCAGATCGACGGCACGACCGACCAAGTCATGTCTCTGGGCAACCTGGAAGACAAATTCCGCGCTTTCGGCTGGGACGTAGTGCACATCGGCGACGGCAACGACGTCGAGCAGGTGATCTTCGGCCTCGAAAAAGCCAAAGCCATGACCGGAAAAGGACGCCCCATCGCCGTGATCATGAAGACAATGATGGGCAACGGCGTGGACTTCATGATGCATACCCACAAATGGCACGGGCAGGCACCGAACAAGGAACAACTCGAGAAAGCGCTCGCACAAAATC
>DVLY01000058.1 GCA_018715295.1 Candidatus Merdimorpha stercoravium
CGAGGGGCTTCCCTTTTATACGCAGGATTGTTTTTTTTTGATTTTACTTACATCCCGGGGGATTATTCTATTTCGAAAGTGCTGATGACAAAGCCGTGATCGGAACCGTAAAAGAAGTCTTTCCCCTGAAAAGTATAGGTCTCTCCAAGGAGTCCGTTGTGGCTTTCCGAGGAGAGGAGTTTCAGTTTATCTCCCGTGTAATAAATATAGTCTATCCTGTCATGCCGGTCGGTAGTTTCTTCACCGTATCTCCAGGTCCGTCCCAGGTTTTTTGCCGCATCGGGATTCATTTCCCGGAAGCTGTCTTTGAATCCGGCTTGCTCCATCGCCAGGGAAATAGGCCAGCGGACGACCGCCCCGTTGTGATCGTACAGGTCCTTTGTCTCTTCCGTCCAGTCCAGGTGGGAGTGGCTGTTGAAATCTCCGCTCATCACGATCGGGATACTGTCCGCCTGTGCGAGGTAGGGACGGAGAACCGACAGGATTTTCCTGATTTCGTCGTCGCGTGTTCCTGCCGTTTCCCATGCGAGGATGGCCTTTTCACTCGAATCGGTAGGGACGATGGTCGTTGCGGGCAGGTAATGCAGCCATGTGTCGAAGATACGCACCTTCTGGCCGTTCACATCGATCATTACTCCGCCGAAGTTGAACGTTCGGATGGAGTCTGGGAAGGTATAGGTCTCGACGATCGGATAACGGCTGTAAATACTCAGGTTGCTGGACAATAGCCGATGGTAATACCCCAGGGAATCGGCCACTTTGTCGGATGCCCCGTAAGTTTCGATCATCGTAATGACGTCTGCCTGGCTTTCTTTCAAGATGCCGATAGTGCCTTCGCAACCATCTCCGGGGTATTCTTTCGAATGGCCGCCATGCCAGATGTTCCAGGAAAGTACTTTCAGTTGGTCGTTTTGTTCTTGGAGCCAGGGTGTGTTGCAGGCAAACAGCATCCCGGCTGAAAGTAGCAGGATCGGAAAGATTTTCGTGTGTTTCATTGTGTTGAAGTTTGATGAATCGCTATAAAATCATGTGGATTGACAGGTATTGATGAGTGTGTCGTATTGTACGGTACGTTCGGACGTTCACAAATATATAAAGTAAGGCGGTATTGGGAAACCAGGTCGGAGCGGTTTTCTATTTTCATTTGGTTGTCTTTGGATAAGACAGGATGCGGCTCGGCATCCTCCCGGGCGAAAACCTTGTTTTCCCCCCTGCCGCTTTGCGCTCGCCTTTCCCTGTCTTTGGATAAGACAGAATGCGGCTCGGCATCCTCCCGGGCGAAAACCTTGTTTTCCCCCTTGCCGCTGCGCTCGCCTTTCACTATCTTTGCGCGTTTTTTCACGAAGGAAATGGAAATAGACTTTAAGCCCAAGTTTTTTGAGGCGCTGCGCAATTATTCGAAGGAAAAATTCGCCGCCGACCTGATGGCCGGTATCATCGTGGGAATCGTGGCCCTGCCCTTGGCCATTGCATTCGGGATCGCTTCGGGGGTCAGCCCGGAGAAGGGACTGATCACGGCGGTGATCGGCGGGTTCATCGTTTCGTTCTTGGGGGGGAGTTCGGTGCAGATAGGAGGGCCGACCGGCGCCTTTATCGTCATCGTGTACGGGATCATCCAGCAGTTCGGCTTGGAAGGATTGGCGGTGGCTACGGCGATGGCCGGTGTGATGCTCGTGCTGATGGGGCTGCTGCGTTTGGGGGTGGTCATCCGTTTTATCCCGTATCCCATCGTGATCGGGTTTACCAGCGGTATCGCCTTGACGATCTTTACCACGCAGGTGGGCGATTTTCTGGGGCTCGGTTTGCGCGATGTACCGGCCGACTTCCTGTCCAAATGGGTGGTGTACTTCCAAAACCTCTCCTCGGCGCATCTGTGGACGGCAGCTGTGGGGGTAGCGACCATTGCGGTGATCGCGTTGATGCCTCGTTTGTCCAAGAAAGTTCCCGGATCGTTGGTAGCGATCGTCGTGATGACCGTCGGGGTATACCTGCTCCAGACTTATGCGGGGGTCCGGGGCATCGAGACCATCGGCGACCGTTTTTCCATTTCCTCGTCCTTGCCGGCTCCGGAAGGATTTTCGTTGAGCATGGAAACGATCAACCTGCTGATGCCCGCTGCTTTTACCATTGCCATGCTGGGGGCCATCGAATCCCTGCTTTCGGCTACCGTAGCCGATGGAGTAACAGGTGAGCGGCACAACTCGAATACCGAACTCATGGCCCAAGGGGTGGCCAACATCGTGGTGCCCTTCTTCGGAGGAATCCCCGTTACGGGAGCCATCGCCCGGACGATGACCAACATCAACAACGGCGGGCGTACCGCCGTGGCCGGGATCATCCATGCCGTGGTGTTGTTGTTGGTGCTGCTCTTCCTGGGCAACCTGACCCGGTATATCCCCATGGCGGCCCTGGCCGGGGTGCTGATGGTGGTGGCCTACAACATGAGCGGATGGCGGACGGTGCGTTCGCTGCTTCGCGGGCCGAAATCCGATGTGCTGGTCATGTCGGTTACGTTTTTCCTCACGGTGATCTTCAACCTGACCATTGCCATCGAGATCGGTATGCTGATGGCCATCTTCGTCTTTGTCAAACGGGTAAGCGAGACCACGCACATTGCCGTGTTGCGCGACCGGCTGGATACGCGCCACCACAGCGATGTTTCCCCCAACGAAGACGACAAGATGGACCTGGCTCCCGGGGTGGAAGTGTACGAGATCGACGGACCGTTCTTTTTCGGGATCGCCAACAAGTTCGACGACCTGATGCGCCGCATGGGCGACAAGCCGCTGGTGCGCATCATCCGGATGCGGAAAGTCCCCTTTGTGGATTCCACCGGCGCGCACAACCTGGAAACGCTCATCCAGTCCTCGCAGAAGGAGCACATCCACATAATCCTCTCCGGGGTGCGCCCCGAGGTGCACCAGACCCTGGAGCGCATGGGTATCGAGGCGATGGTGGGTTCGGACAACATCTTCCGCCATATCAACAAGGCGGTGCTTCGTGCCAATGCGCTGGTACCGGAACTGACCCGCGCGCGGGGGGAGCGGCATCGTCGGCATCATCACCTTCAGGAGTGAGGGTAAGGTTTTGTGAAAAAATCCCCTGTCTGAAAAGACAGGGGATTTTTTTGAGTTCTCCCCGGAGTGCGCGGGATATGGGTGGTTGTGGTCGCGCAGGGGTAGAATAAGGGGTGATGCGGAAGCTACAGGAAGGGAGTGTGTTTTTTCTACATCGGAGCATTGAATAAAAAATCCCGGCCGGGGACCGGTCGGGACTTTTTTTAAGACGGATGCCCTGGGGCGTAAAAGCGTTTCCAGAGTATCCGGTAGGATCAGTCGGCAAACAGGGCCGGAGCTTTGGTCTCCGGTTGCTTGTCCTGGATGACGGCTTCTTCCGGCAGGCCTTCCTCGATGAGCTGGTAAGCCAGTTCGTGGATGCCTACGCGCGCCTGCATCTTGTCGAAGGCCTTGTTGTCGCGCGTGGGGTAAACCCGGTTGGAAAGGAAGACGTAGATCAGGCCATTGGCCGGGTCGGCCCAGGCATAGGTGCCGGTGAATCCCGAGTGGCCGAAGGCTTCCGGCGAGCAGGAAGGAGCCGGCCAAGCGTCTTCTACCTTGCGGTCCTTGTTGGCCGGGGTGGCCTTTTCAAAACCGATGGCGCGGTAGTTGTTGTACTGCAGGTAGTACTGCGTGTTGAACGTATCGAACGTCTCGGGCGAGAAGAAGTACTGACCGCCGTAGGTACCCTTGTTCAGGTACATCTGGAACAGTTCGGCAATGCCCAGGGCGTTGGAGAACAGTCCGGCGTTGGACGAATATCCGCCGACTACGGCCGAAGCCTCGTCGTGTACGAAACCGTGAACGAGCGATTTGCGGAAGGCATTGTCGTATTCGGTCGGTATGATCTGCGAGAGCGGATAACCGCCGCGGGTCAGGGGATTGAACGTGGTGTACAAAGCACCCAAGCGGCCGTACACGTTCTTGTCCACGAAGTCGTGGAAGTTTTCACCCGTTACGTTCTGGATGATGCGCGGAGCCAGCACGAAGCCCAGGCAGGAGTAACGCATCTTGTTGGGTTCGGTCAGCGGCAGGTCGCGGATCTTCTTGTAGACGAAGTCGTAGATCTTTTCCGAAGCCCAGAGGTTCTGGTCGATCTGGACATTGAACTTCTTGGAGGGTTTGTTGCGGATCAGGCCTTTCTTCATCGCGTCGCTCCAGAACGGATAGTAGGGCTGGAAGCCGGCGATGTGCGAGAGCTGGGAGCGGAGCGTTACGTCTTTCTTGTTCGATTTTTCGAACTTGAGTCCCGGCAGATATTCCGAGATGGGGGTGTCGAGGTCGATTTTGCCTTGGTCGTACAGCTCCATGTAAGCGGGCAGGGCGGCGCATACCTTGGTGTTGGAGGCCATGTCGAACAGGTCTTCATCCTTGACCGGCTCCTGTCCCGTAAAGGTGTGGTAGCCGTAGCTGCGCTCCAGGATGACTTTCTGGTCTTTGGCGATGACGATCTGGCAGCCGGGGAAGGCGCCGTTGCGGATCGAGCCGTACACGATCGAATCGACCATGTGTTCCAGTTTGGCGGAATTGATGCCGACTTCCTCGCCGATGGTAAAGGCAAAGCGGATGCCGCCTTTGATCCCGACGCTGGTGTTGATCGGGTAGGGGGTGGTGTTGACCGGCAGTTTGCCGTCCACGTCGAATGCACCGGCGATGGCCTGTGCCATCAGATCCTGTGCCAGCGAGCTGTTGCCCTGGGAGAAGACAACGGCGGAAGCGTCCTTGATGGCCGGGAGGTAGTTCATCACGTACGGCATGCCGAAGACGGCCAGTACCGTGTTGTCATGCTCTTTGGTCAGACGGTCGAGGAAGTGCTGCAGGTTGGTCGTTACACCGTATTCCAGCACGTAGTTCTTCTTCGGGTCGTCGCCGCTCTGGGCTTTGCCCGGACGGGTGGAAAATCCTCCCATTTCGGCGATCACCAGGTCGTATTTCTTCAGGCTGTCCAGGATGTCGTCGGCCTTGGTCAGGCTGTTCTTGAAGTCGTAGGTGTAGTAGTCGGCCTTGAAGTATTTCTTGAACCGGTTGTAGAACGCTCCGCCGTTGTCGCTGCGCAGCGAAACGACAGCGATCTTGTCGTATTTTCCGGTAGCCAGCGGCAGGATGTCCCCTTCGTTCTGCAGTCCGGTGAGCGTCTTTTGGGTCATCTGGCGGATCAGCAACTGCGAAGCCGGGGAATTGACATCCGAGACGAGGTTCCATGTGCTGGTGGGTTTGAACTTGTTGAGCCCCACGTAGTATTTGATGGCCAGGATGCGGCGTACGGATTCTTCGATCTGCTCTTTGCTGATCTGTCCTTTCTGGACGGCAGCATAGATGGAATCGACGGCCTCTTTGGGGTCGCGCACCAGCTCCAGGATGTCGTTGCCGGCTTCCACAGCCATACGGGCTGCCTGTCCCGGAGAATAGTATTTGGAGATGCCTCGCATTTCCATGCCGTCGGTAAAGATCAGGCCTTTGTAGCCCCACTGGTCACGTACCAGTTCTTTGAGAGCTTTGGGCGAGAGCGAAGTCGGGAGCGAGTTGCCGGTGAGTGCCGGTACGTTCAGGTGTGCGGACATGATACCGGTGGCTCCGTTTTCGATCAAGGTTTTGAAGGGGGCCAGTTCGACTGCATTCAGACGATCCATGTCGTGGGGGATCAGCGGCAGGTCGGCGTGCGAATCGACCTCCGTGTCGCCGTGTCCGGGGAAGTGTTTGGCCGTGCAGATGATACCGCCGTCTTCCATTCCCTTGATGTAGGCCAGGCCTTTGGCGGCTACGTCTTTCGGGTCTTCACCGAAGGAACGGTAACCGATCACGGGGTTGAGGGCGTTGTTGTTTACGTCCACCGTCGGAGCCAGGTTGATGTGCAGCCCGGCGCGTTTGGCCTGGCGGGCAACTTCCAATCCCATCTTGTAGATCAGATCGTTGTCCTTGAGCGAGCCCAGGGCCATCTGGTACGGGAAATTGGCTACGTCGTCCAGGCGCATACCCAAGCCCCATTCACCGTCGATGGCTACGAGCATCGGGGTCTTGGAGGCCTGTTGCAGACCGTTGGTCAGCGCAGCGGCTTCGGGGAGGGTGCTCTTGAAGAGTACGGCACCGCCCACGCCCAGGTTCTGCGCATCGTCGAGAGCCTTGACGATGGTCGAAGGGTTACTGGGACGCAGTTCGACGAAGATCATCTGTCCGATCTGCTCCTTCAGGGACAGGGAGTTGAATACCGAATCCACCCAGGGACTGTGCATGTACTGGACGAATTCCGGATCTTTATTCTGGGCGTTCAGGGAGAACAGCCCCATCATAAAGGCGAAAAACAAAAAGAGTCGTTTCATCCTGTTAAAATGGTTTTTGTGGTTATTTAGTTGATAGATATTTACTTGTTTCTTTTTGGAAAGGGAAATGCCGACGATGGATCCAGCCGGCAAAAAACAAGTAAAGGAAACAATAATTTTCCACATGGGCAAGCCCCGGCAGGGGTTTTTGCGGCATCTCGGGAGGGAATGTGGCGGATTTTCACGCAAAAAAGCCCAATAGTTAAAAAGTACCATGAATGGCTGTTTTTAATCCCGCGACTTCGCAGACCCGGGGATATTTAGTACATTTGTGCGTTATCTGCGCCCAGTGCGCGGACGTTGCCTGTTTGTGGCAACACAATCGATTAATCATCAACTAAATACAACACTATGATTTTAGTAGCAGACAGCGGTTCTACCAAAACGGACTGGGCTGCCGTCGGTGGGACCGTGCAGCGGTTTCAGTCGATCGGGCTCAATCCCTTGTTCTTTACGGATGAAAGCCTTTTGGCTACCCTCACGCAGGCGCTGGCCGAGGTGCCGGCCGAGGAAGTAACGGGCGTGTATTTTTACGGCTCGGGCTGCGGCTTGGAGGTCAATCGGGAACGTTTGCGCAAATGTTTCCGCAGTCTGTTTCCCAATATCCGGGAGGTCGATGTGGATACCGACCTGGTAGGGGCTGCCATTGCGCTTTTCGGCAAGGACAAGGGGATCGCCTGCATCCTGGGTACGGGAGCCAATGCCGGTATTTATGACGGGCGGACGATCGTCAAAACCCCGCTGTCGCTGGGTTACATGTTGGGCGACAATGGTTCGGGGGCCGTATTGGGCATGCAGCTCATCAAACTCTACCTGCGGGGAATGCTCCCGGCCGAGGTGGCTGCCGAACTGGAGAAGGATTACGGGGTGGAGTACAAGAACATCATCGAGAGCGTCTACAAGAAAGAGCGCCCGAACAAGTATTTCGCTTCCTTCTCGCCTTTCGTGGCCAAGCACCAGCAGGTAAAGCCCATTGCCGAGATGCTGGATCATGAGTTCAGCGAGTTTTTCGAATACTTTATCGAGCCATTCTACCGGGAGGAAAAGATGCCGGTGCGCATCATCGGTTCGGTGGGGTATTACTACCGCGACGTGATCGCCCGGGTGGGAGCCCGCTACGGGGTGGAGATCGACAAGATCGCCCTCAAACCCATCGACCTGTTGATCGAACACCACCAGGGGGAATAATGCCCGAAAAAGAAAAACCGAGGAAATAACACATTCAAAATAGAGATGAAATACATTACAGAATCAGAATCGAACCATCACGACCTCGACAAGATGTCCGTCGAGCAGATCCTGCGCGGCATCAACCAGGAGGACAAATGCGTGCCTTTGGCCGTAGAGAAAGCCATTCCCGCCATTACCGAATTTGTCGAGAAAGCACTTCCCCGCATGCAGGACGGCGGCCGTCTGTTCTACATCGGAGCCGGCACGTCGGGACGTCTGGGTATCGTGGACGCTTCCGAGATCCCTCCTACGTACGGTATGCCTGCCGGTGTGGTGGTCGGTATCATGGCTGGCGGCGACCAGGCGATCCGCAATGCCGTCGAGGGCGCCGAGGACGATTTCGACCAGTCGTGGAAAGACCTTCAGGCTTTTGACATCAAACCCAAGGATATCCTGGTGGGTATTGCCGCATCGGGCCGCACGCCGTATGTGATCGGCGGTCTGCGCGAGGCGCGCAAGTTCGGGTGTCTCACGGGAGCCATTGCCTGCAATCCCGATTCGCCCATCGCTGCCGAAGCGGAAGTGGCTATGGAAGCGGTCGTAGGTCCCGAATTCGTGACCGGAAGCACCCGCATGAAGTCCGGTACGGCACAGAAGCTGATCCTCAACATGATCAGCACCTCGCTGATGATCCGTCTGGGCTGCGTGGTGGGCAACCGTATGGTGGACATGCAGCTCACCAACGAGAAACTGGTGGACCGCGGCACCAAGATGGTGATGCTCGGTGCGCCCGACTTGTCGTATGAAGAGGCCAACAAACTCCTGCTCCAGGAAGGTTCGGTACGCCGGGCGGTGGCCTATTACAACAAGAACATGAAGAAGTAAAAACAAACGGACAATTTGTTATGAAGACCACACGTGTAGTACTCGCCGTAGCGCTATTGGGCGTTTTGCTCTCTGCCGCGGCGCAAAACGATCCGGAGAGACAATCCAACGATGATCGTGTCTATCGGGCGGATGCCCGTTCGCAGCGGAGTCGCGAATATCTCCCTCAGGGTTGCTGCGATTACCCGCGTGAATACGTCTCCCGCCGGGATGTGCATTGCCGGGACGATTTCCGCGCCCATCGCCATTACGACAGGCGAGGATGCGGGGTGCGCTATCGAAACCCGGAGGTTTGTTGCGATGCCCCGGCGGAGTATCGGCGCGAAGCGGCCGGCCGTACTTATCATCGCCCCGGGCATGGGTGCGGCTGGACGGCGAGCGATACTTCGGCTTACCGGTCTTACAGGCGTTACCGGTGATCGATTGCAGGTTGTCCTTCCGAAACCCGAAAAAGCAGTGCCTCCTTTTGTCTTTGTAGAAGAGGGGGCAAGGAAAGAAATTACGAGATTAAAAACATAACGAACTACAACCGATGAAAATTTTCCGACCGATTCTGGCGGCTATCGCTCTGTGCGCAGCCGTTTCCGCCGGTGCGCAGGACAAGCCGTCCAAGTATGAAATGCGTGCAGGCTGGATGGCCTCGGTGGCCAACATCAACTGGCCGGCCAAAAAGGGCCTGACCCAGGAAGAACTCAAGAAAGGATTTATCACGTACCTCGATTCGCTGGCTGCCGTCAATGCCAATGCGGTCATCATGCAGGTGCGTCCTACGGGCGACGCGTTTTATCCCAGCTCGATCGAGCCCTGGAGCATCTACCTCACCGGTGTGCAGGGACAGGCTCCCGAACCGCTGTGGGACCCGATCGCCTTCATGATCGAGGAAGCGCACAAACGCGGCATGGAGTTCCACGCCTGGATGAACCCCTACCGGATCGCCCAGAGTGCCGATACTTCGCGCTTTGCCGCTACGCACGCCATCCGTCAGCATCCGGAGTGGTTCGTTACCTACGGCGGGCAGATGTACTTCGACCCGGGACACCCCGGCAGCGCGAAGTACACCAACGAGGTGGTGCGCGAATTCGTCAGCCGTTACGATGTGGACGGCATCCACTTCGACGATTATTTCTACCCCTACAAGGTTACCGACAAGGACGAGAACGGGAAGACCTACGTAGTCGATTTCCCCGACACCCTTACTTGGGAGCAGTTCGGCAAGCCTTTCTTCAAGGACAAGGATGCTTGGCGGCGCAACAACGTCAATCAGCTCATCCGGATGTTGTCCCAGACCATCCGGGAAACCAAACCTTGGGTCAAGTTCGGCATCAGTCCTTTCGGGGTATGGCGCAACAAGTCCACCGATCCGGTGCGCGGTTCCGATACCCAGGCCGGGGTGCAGAATTACGATGACCTGTATGCCGACATCCTGCTGTGGAGCGAGAAAGGCTGGATCGACTACGTAACGCCCCAGCTCTACTGGAAGATCGGGAAAAAGATCGTCGACTATCCCATCCTGCTCGACTGGTGGATCAAGTATTCGAACGGCCGCCATCTGTACATCGGGCATTCGATGGGCAACGGAGCGGACGAGATCGAGCGTCAGATCGAGATGCTCCGCGCGAAAGGTTACGACCAGGTGCAGGGATCGTTCTACTGGAATGCGGCTTCCGTGCTGCGCAATGCCAAGGACCGCGAGAGCAACCGGGAGATGAACCCGATGCTGCGCTCGCTCAATACGACCGTGGCGCTCGTTCCGCCCATGCCTTGGCTCGATATGACGGCTCCCCAGGCAGCTGCCGATCTGAAGGTGAGCGGCAGCGCGCCTATCGTCGAGGTATCCTGGAAGCCGACCTATTCCGACAACCTGATGTACTTCCTGGTGTACAAGTTCGAGAAAGGCCAGCCGGTGGATGTGTCCGATCCTTCGGCGATTGTAGCCAAACTCCACTACGAAAACGACGAAACGATGTCCTACTACGACAAGCAGGGGCGCAAGGGCGACTTCACCTATGCCGTAACGGCCGTTTCGCGCAACAACATCGAAAGCCCGGCCGTTTCCCAAGCCGTCAAGGTGACCAAAACGGCGGTCAAAACGAAATAATCCCCCGCGAGAAAGATGAGGTGGCAGATAGGAAAACGGGCGGGATGGGCGTTGGCACTGGCCGTTCTTTGTCCCTGGGCAGGGAAGGCTCAGCCGAGCGATGCGCCGAAGTACGAGATGCGTGCCGGCTGGATCGCTTCGGTGGCCAACCTGGACTGGCCCAGTAAGAAAGGCCTTCCCGTAGCACAGCAGAAAGCCGAATACATCGCCTTTCTCGATACGTTGGTGGCCATGAATGCCAATGCGGTGGTGATGCACATCCGCCCTACGGCCGATGCGTTTTACCCTTCGGATCTCGAACCCTGGAGCCAGTATTTGACCGGCAAGCAGGGGCAGGCTCCCGATCCCTTGTACGATCCGGTGGCGTTCATGATCGCCGAGGCACACAAGCGCGGGTTGGAATTCCATGCCTGGCTCAACCCTTACCGGGTGTCCCAAACGGCCGATACGGCTCAGTTTGCGCCTACACACGCTTTCCATCAGCACCGCGACTGGTTCGTGGAATACGGTGGGAAGTGGTACTTCGACCCGGGCATTCCCCAGTGCCGCGAATTTGCCAATGCCATGCTGCTCGACCTGGTAAAACGCTATGATGTCGATGCGATCCATTTCGACGATTATTTCTACCCGTATCGGGTAGCCGCCAAGGATGAGCAGGGAAAAGGTTATATCGTCGAATTTCCCGATTCGCTCTCCTGGGAGCGTTACGGAAAGCCTTTCTTCAAGGATCGCGATGCGTGGCGCCGTCAGAACGTCAATCTGCTCATCGAGGAGTTCAGCCGGACCATCCGTCAGACCAAGCCGTGGGTCAAGTTCGGCATCAGTCCTTTCTGCGTGTGGCGCAATGCCTCGAAAGACCCCCGCGGTTCGCAGACTTCCGTCCAGCAGACCAACTACGACGACCTGTTCGCCGACATCCTTCTGTGGATGGATCGGGGTTGGATCGACTACGTAACGCCCCAGATGTATTATCCCACCACCCACAAGAGCGCCAACTACGACAAGGTGCTCTCCTGGTGGTCGAACCTCACCCAGCCGGACAAATTCCACCTGTACTGCGGCCTTTCCATGTGGAACGAAACCCCGGAACTCCAGTACGAGATCGCCCGCCAGCGCGAGATGCCCGACAAGGTGCAGGGGACTTTCTTCTGGAGCACGCGGGTATTCATGCAGAACAAGAAGGGGCTCAACCAGGTACTCCAGGCCGGTGAATACCGTTATCCGGCTCTTGTCCCGCCGATGCCCTGGCACGACATGACGCCTCCGGCCGCACCGAAGGACCTTTCGGCCGACGGGAAGGCGCATCTGGTCAAACTGTCGTGGGAGACCGCCTATTCCGACAACCTGATGTATTACCTGGTTTACCGTTTTGCCAAGGGGCAGGCGGTGGATCTGGAAGACCCCTCGGCGATCGTGGCCAAGGTGCTCTACGACCATGACGCCCGGAAGGTTTACCTGGATCAGCAGGCGGCTGCGGGAGAATACACGTATGTCGTTACCGCCCTCTCGCGCAACAACGTGGAGAGCACTCCGGTGGAGACGACCGTCAAAGTAAGCAAAACCAAAGTAACAACGATAAATAAAAAAGAATAGCGATCATGTCACAACAAGCACAACCTTCCGCAACGGAGGCAGCCGTCCCCGTTACCAAGCGCAAACCCTGGCAATGGGTGCCGACGGCATATTTCTATCAGGCGATCCCCAATACGGTCATGCAGTCGCTCATCGTGTACTTCTACATCGCGATGAACGTCAACCCGAAAGTCTCGGGCGTAGCCGTGAGCCTTTTGTACCTGCCCTGGTTTATCAAGCCGCTCTGGGGCCCCATCGTCGATATCCTCAAGACCAAAAAATGGTGGGCCATGTGGATGCAGATCGTGGTGGGCATCGGTTTTGCCGCTACGGCTCTGCTGGTTCCGGCTCTGGGCGCCGACTCGGGAAAGATATTCGCCTATACCCTTATCCCGTTCATCCTCATCGCCCTTTCGGCCGCTACCTACGACGTGGCTTCGGACGGGATGTACATGATCAACCTGAACCCCAACCAGCAGTCCATCTGGGTGGGTCTGCGTTCGACGGCCTTCCGGGTAGGCTGGCTGCTGGTGGACGGCGGTATGCTGTGGCTGGTGGGCTATGTGGCCGGCGAGAGTGCAAAACCGCTCAGCGATGAGATGCTATGGGCTTGGCAGGTAACGTTCTATGTGCTGGCAGCCATCACGTTCGTTACGGCGGCGTACAACTTCTGGGCTTTCCCGCAGGACCCGCACCGTGCGGCGCAGGAAGGCGTGGATGTAAAGACGGTCGGCGGCATCGTGCGCGAATTCGGCCGTTCGGTGGTTACGTTCATGCAAAAGCCCAACATCGTTTGGGGTATCCTCTTCCTGGTGTTGTACCGTACGGGTGAGGCGCAGCTTTTGCAGATTCTGCCTTCGTTCTTTACCGATCCGGTGGAAAACGGAGGGCTTGAGATCCCGATGGAGGCCCAGGGACTGATCAAGGGAACGATCGGGGTGATCACCTTGATCATCGGCGGTATCGTGGGCGGTTTCGCCATCGCCCGCAAGGGTCTCCGTTTCTGGTTGCTCCCGATGATCCTCATCCTCAACCTGCCCAACATCGGCTACATCCTGTTGGCCATGAATCCTTCCATCGTGCACGACCTGGGTACGCTGGGATTGACCCTGGTGGCTGTCGTGGTCGGCCTGGGCTATTTCGGATACGGATTTTCGTTTACCTCCTACACGATGTACATGGTGTACGTCTCCAGAGGTCAGTTCGCCACTTCGCACTATGCGATCTGCTCGGGTCTGATGGCCCTCTCGCTCATCTGGCCCAAGGCCATCAGCGGATTTACCGTTACGGCACTGGGCTACGAATGGTTCTTCTGGATGGTCGTCATCCTGGGGACGCTCCCCTCGGTACTGCTGTACCGCAAACTGGGCGTGGACAAGACCTTCGGAAAAGCCACCAAGGAATAACGATTTTTGACTGAACCTATCGGGACGTCCGCCCGCCCAGGCGGGCGGACGTCCTTTCTTAAAAAAACGATCGAAACAATGGCAAAAAAAGAATACAAAGCCATCGGGCTGATGTCCGGTACGTCGCTCGACGGGTTGGACATGGTATATGTAGTCTTCCGCGAGCACGGCGGAAAGTGGCAGTACGAGATCGAAAAGGCCGATACCAAATCCTACGATCCGGAGTGGAAGGAAAGCCTCAAGATGTCCTTTTACCAGACGGGAGAAGCCCTTACGGCACTGGATGCCGAATACGGCCGCTATCTGGGACAGAAAGTCAAGGAGTTCGTCCGCGAACAAGGGATTCAGGAGGTCGATTTCGTCGCCTCGCACGGCCACACGGTCTTTCATCGCCCCGATCTGGGATACAACCTCCAGATCGGTAATGGCGCCCATCTCTACGCCACGTGCGGCATTCCGGTGGTCTGCGACTTCCGCACGCTCGACGTGGCTTTCGGCGGTCAGGGAGCACCCCTGGTGCCCATCGGCGACAAGCTCCTGTTTTCGGAGTACGACTACTGCCTGAACATCGGCGGATTTGCCAACGTCTCCTTCGACAACGAGCAGGGAAAACGCATCGCGTACGACCTGTGCCCGGCCAACTACGTGCTCAACCGCTTGATGCGCACCAAAGGGCACGACTACGACAAGGACGGCGAGACGGCGCGTTCGGGTCGGGTAAACCGCGAGTTGTTCGACGCGCTCAACGCCCTGGAGTACTACCACCGCGAGCCGCCCAAGTCGCTCGCCCAGGAATGGGTGGACCGGAACGTGATGCCGCTGGTGGAGGCTTGCAAGGACGAATTTGCCAACGTGATCGCTACCCTGACCGAGCATTCGGCCTATCAGATCGCCCGCAACTTCCGTCCCGGGGCTCGGGTGCTGGTAACCGGGGGCGGCGCGTACAACGTGTACATGCTCGAGAGGGCCAAGGCCTATGCGGACATCGAATTCATCCATCCTGCGCGCAACATCATCGACTTCAAGGAAGCGCTTATCTTCGCTTTCCTGGGCTTGCGCCGGGTGCTGAACCAGCCCAACTGCCTGGCCAGCGTAACCGGGGCTACGCACGATGTGATATCGGGCGCATGCTACGGTTTCAAGATAGAATAAGCAAAAAAAGAAGAAGGGAGAGCATAAGAAATGTTATCGGCAGCTTATCAGAATTTTATCGACGAGGTTAAGAAAACGGTCGATCCCAAGCGCATCTATACCGATCCCCTGCGCACGTTCGCCTATGGGACCGATGCCAGTTTTTACCGTTTTATCCCCAAGGCAGTCGTACGCACGTTCAACGAGGCCGAGGTGCGCGCCGTGTTGGCTGCTTCGGCCCGTTACAAGGTCCCGGTTACCTTCCGGGCGGCCGGAACGAGCCTTTCCGGCCAGGCATCTACCGATTCGGTGCTGGTGCTCGCCTCGCAAGGCTGGGAAAAGTACGAGGTGCTCGAAGGCGGGGCGGTGATCCGCAGCCAGGCCGGTATCGTCGGCGCACGGCTGAACCAGATCCTCAAACCGTTCGGGCGCAAGATCGGCCCCGATCCGGCTTCGGTAGGCTCGGCGATGATCGGCGGTATCGTGGCCAACAACGCCAGCGGGATGAACGGCACCAACGAAAACTCGTACCGCACCCTGCGTTCCATCCGCATCGTATTGGCCGACGGGACGGTGCTGGATACCGGTTCGCACACCTCGCGGGAGGAATTCCTCCATACCCACCGCGATTTTATCGCCCGTATCATCGAATTGCGCGATGCCGTGCGGGCCAACAAGCCTTTGGCCGAGCGTATCCTCAAGAAATACAGCATCAAGAACACCACCGGGCTGTCCATCGATCCGTTCGTGCATTTCGACGATCCGTTCGACATCATTACCCACCTGATGGTCGGCTCGGAAGGTACGCTGGCGTTCATCTCCGAAGTGGAGATGGATACCCTGCCTCTGATCCCCTACAAGGCCAGTGCGATGCTTTATTTTGAAAACATCGCCGATGCTTGCCGGGCTGTGCAGAACCTCAAGCCTCTGCCGGTCGATACGGCCGAGCTGCTCGACCGCGGCGCCTTGCATTCGGTGGAGAACAACGAAGGCATTCCCGCCTTCATCAAGGATCTCCCTGAGGGGGCGACGGCTATCCTGTTGGAAACCAAGGCAAGTGACCCGCAGACCCTGGAGAAGAATATCGCCCGGGTGCGCGAGGCGGTATCCGGTCTGAAGACCTTGTATCCCATCGAGTTTACCACCGATCCTGCGGTGTATTCCAATTATTGGCGCATCCGTTCGGGTGTATTCCCGGCTGTGGGAGCGATGCGCCCGGTGGGGACTTCGTGCCTGATCGAAGACATCGTTTTCCCGGTGGAAGTCCTTCCGCAGGCCGTATCCGAATTGCAGGCCTTGCTGGTGGAACACGGCTACAAGGATGCCGTGATCTACGGACACTCCATCGAGGGCAACTTTCACTTTATCCTCAATCAGGATTTTGCCACCGAGAGCGAAGTCAAACGTTTCCAGGGCTTGTTGGATGCCGTGGTGGAATTCGTGGTGGACCGGTACGACGGCTCGCTCAAGGGCGAGCACGGCACGGGACGGAACATTGCGCCTTTCGTGCGCCACGAATGGGGCGAGGAGGCTTACCAACTGATGCTCGACGTCAAGAAACTGTTCGACCCCGAAGGTCTCCTGAACCAGGGAGTGATCTTCAACGACGATCCGCTGTGCCACATCAAACACTTGAAAACCCTTACGCAGACCGACCCGAATGTGGACAAGTGCATCGAGTGCGGTTTTTGCGAAGTGAATTGCCTTACCAACGGCTTTACCCTCTCCGCGCGGCAGCGCACGGTGATCCGTCGTGAAATATCGCGTTTGAAGCTCACCGGCGAAGACCCTGCCCGGCAGGCGGAACTGGAACGCGCGTACCGCTACCTCGGCAACCAGACCTGTGCCAAGGATGGCTTGTGCGCCACGTCCTGTCCAGTGAAGATCGACACCGGAAAACTGACGCAGGACCTGCGCCAGGCCGAAGCCTCGAATACCGCCAAGAAGATAGCCCGTTGGACGGCCGACCATTTCTCGACCGTTACCTCCGGGATGCGGGTTGGGCTCAAGGCTGTAAACGGCGTGCACAGCGTGTTGGGGTCGTCCCTGATGGGGACGCTGGCCCGGGGCATGCGCAAACTCACTTTCGGGGCGCTTCCCTTGTGGACTCCGGCCATGCCCAAAGGCATCGATAAGCCGGTGCAGCCGCCCGTCGATCCGGCTTGTCCCGACAAGGTGGTATATTTCCCCAGTTGTATCAACCAGGTGATGGGTGCCGCCAAGGGCGATCCGGATCAGGAACCGCTCCATCAGGTGTTTACCCGCTTGTTGGCCAAGGCCGGTTACCAGGTGATCTTCCCCAAGAATATGGGACACTTGTGCTGCGGTACGATCTGGGAGAGCAAGGGCTTTATCGAGGAGGCCGACCGAAAGACGGCCGAACTCGAGGCAGCTCTCTGGGAGGCTTCCGAAGGCGGGAAATATCCCGTGGTGTGCGACCAGAGCCCCTGTCTGTACCGGATGCTCAAGAAGATCCGGGGGATGAAGCTCTACGAGCCGGTGGAATTCATCGACCGTTTCCTGATGGACCGTTTGGAATTCACCCGCGTACCCGAGACGGTGGCGATCCACATCACTTGCTCGATGACCAAGATGGGCAAGGCCGATGTGCTGCGCCGGGTGGCCGAAACCTGCGCCGAACGGGTGTTCGTTCCCTCGGAAGTGGGCTGCTGCGGTTTTGCGGGCGACAGGGGATTTACCTATCCGGAGATGAACGCCTTTGCATTGCGCAAACTCCGCCGCCAGATTCAGGACAACGGCATCCGCCACGGATATTCCAACTCCCGCACCTGCGAGATCGGCTTGAATACCAACAGCGGCATTCCTTACCAGTCGCTGGTCTATTTGGTCGATCGGTGCACACGCCCCAAGAAAGGCTGAAGAAGGTTTTATCCTCTTTTTCGACAACCCCCGCTTGCGTAGGCTCTACGTAGGCGGGGGTTGTTGTTCCTGTCGCTGCGTGTTAAAATGGAGCGATCGGAAAAATTATATTTGAGCGAAAAATACCGCAAAATATTTGCAAAGGATTTTGGTATCCTCTATTTTTGCCGTAAGGATAAGCGGAGGGAAGAGGAAAAATAAAATCGTTTGCAGGTATGGCAGAGGAGGTTTACTACTATCAGCACGGGGTGTGGCTGACCGAGCGGTGGATCCATTACGGGGATACGACCCGTGCGGTAGAGAGCATCGTTTCGATAGAGATGTGCGTGCGCGAACCCAAGGACAGAGCGCTTCGGGTGCTGCTGGGAATTGTTCTTTTGATTCTTCTGATAGGCTGTGTCCCGATGCTGGGGCTTCTGTCGGTGGGGGCATTTTCGCTTTGGAGGCGTTACATGGATTCGGAGAGCCCGAGGGAATACTTCGTTTTGTTGGGTTTCGAGGGCGGACATCGGGAGTACATTCCGGTGCCTTTTGCCAAGGCGCGCGAGGTGATCGACCTCAAAAAGGCGATCAACCGCGCCCGGCACATGTACACGACGACCGAGTATTATAACGAGTGTATGTTCCATCGCGTGTAGCGGTGGGAAGGGGGACAGGACGGTGTCCCCAAGCGCGGGCAAAAAAAGGGCGCAGCCAAAGGCTGCG
>DVLY01000059.1 GCA_018715295.1 Candidatus Merdimorpha stercoravium
GGAACGGAAAGCAAACGCTTCACCACCTGGAAATCAGGGGTTTTTGAAAATAAATTAATTAAAATAAACCCATCCCGCGGTTTCAAAACGCGGGGATCAAACCAAACACATTATGAGCAACGTAAAGTATGTTTACACGTTCGGCGATGGAAAAGCCGAAGGGAAAGCAGACATGAAGAACCTGCTCGGCGGTAAGGGTGCCAACCTGGCCGAAATGAACCTGCTGGGACTGCCTGTTCCGGCCGGCTTCACCATCACCACCGAGGTCTGCACGATCTACAACCAGCAGGGCAAGGATGCTGTGGTAAAACTCATCGAAAACGATGTCAAGGCCGGCATCGCCCACATGGAAAAGATCATGAACGCCAAGTTCGGCTCCAAGGGCGAGGCATTCCCCTTGATGGTATCCGTACGTTCGGGCGCCCGCGTTTCCATGCCGGGTATGATGAACACGGTCCTCAACCTGGGTATCAATGACGACGCGGTGAAACTCCTGGCCGAGAAATCCGGCAACCCGCGTTTCGCTTGGGACTCCTACCGTCGTTTCATCCAGATGTACGGCGACGTGGTCATGGGCGTATCGGCTGCCAAAGGCGAAATCGACCCGTTCGAAGTCGAGATCGACAAACTGAAAGAAGAGCGCGGCATCAAGCAGGATACCGAGTTCTCGGTAGAAGACCTGCAGAAACTGGTCGTTGCTTTCAAGAAAGTGGTAAAAGAACGCTCCGGAAAAGAATTCCCGACCAATCCTTGGGATCAGCTCTGGGGAGCCATCTGCGCCGTGTTCGATTCCTGGAACACCGAGCGTGCCGTACTGTACCGTCAGCTCAACCAGATCCCCGAAGAATGGGGTACGGCCGTCAACGTACAGTCGATGGTTTACGGAAACATGGGCGACCGTTCGGCTACCGGCGTAGCCTTCACGCGCGACGCTGCTACCGGTGAGGATATCTTCAACGGCGAATACCTGATCAACGCCCAGGGCGAAGACGTGGTAGCCGGTATCCGCACCCCGCAGGAGATCACCATCGAGGGTTCGCGCCGTTGGGCCAAACTGCAGGGCATTTCCGAGGAAGAGCGCAAAGCAAAATATCCGTCCCTCGAAGAGGCTATGCCCGAGGCTTACGCAGCCCTGAACGCCACCCAGGAAAAACTGGAGAACCACTTCCACGACATGCAGGACATGGAGTTCACCATCCAGGACGGCAAACTGTGGATGCTGCAGACCCGCAACGGCAAACGCACCGGTACGGCTATGGTCAAGATGGCCATCGACATGCTCAAACAGGGTATGATCGACGAAAAGACCGCTCTGCTGCGTCTGGAGCCCAACAAACTGGACGAACTCCTGCACCCGGTATTCGACAAGGCTGCCCTGAAAGCTGCCAAGGTGCTGACCAAGGGTCTTCCCGCTTCCCCGGGCGCTGCCTGCGGTCGCGTGGTATTCTTCGCCGACGAAGCCGAAGAATGGAAGAACCGCGGTGAAAAAGTCGTTCTGGTACGTCAGGAGACCTCGCCGGAAGACCTGCGCGGTATGCACGTATCCGAGGGTATCCTCACCGCACGCGGCGGTATGACCTCGCACGCTGCCGTAGTAGCGCGCGGTATGGGCAAATGCTGCGTATCGGGTGCCGGCGATGTAGTGGTCGACTACCAGAAACGCCAGTTCTCGGTAGGCGACACCGTGATCAAGGAAGGCGACTGGATCTCCCTGAATGGTTCCACCGGTGAAGTTTACCTGGGCAAGGTAGAAACCGCTGCCGCTTCGCTGGACGAGGACTTCCAGGCTGTGATGACCCTGGCCGACAAGTTCACCCGGATGTACGTCCGCACCAATGCCGACACGCCGCACGACGCTCAGGTAGCCCGCAACTTCGGCGCCAAGGGCGTAGGTCTTTGCCGCACGGAGCACATGTTCTTCGAGGGCGACCGCATCGACGCCATGCGTGAGATGATCCTTTCCGACACGGTAGAACAGCGCCGCGCCGCGCTGGCCAAGATCCTGCCGATGCAGCGTTCCGACTTCGAGGGCATCCTCAAAGCCATGGACGGTCTGGGCGTAACCATCCGCCTGCTCGACCCGCCGCTGCACGAGTTCACGCCCAACGAACCGGCTTCGCAGAAATACATGGCCGAGAAGATGGGCCTGACCCCGGAGAAGGTCAAGGAGAAAGTGGACGCCCTGCACGAATTCAACCCGATGCTCGGCCACCGCGGTTGCCGTCTGGGTATCACCTACCCCGAGATCACCGAGATGCAGGCCCGTGCCATCATGGAGGCTGCCTGCAACCTGAAGAAACAGGGTCTGGACCCCAAACCTGAGATCATGGTTCCGCTGGTAGGCACCATCAAGGAGCTCAAACAGCAGGCCGAGATCATCCGCTCGACCGCCGAAACGGTATTTGCCGAACAGGGCGTGAAAGTGGACTACATGCTGGGTACGATGATCGAAATCCCGCGCGCTGCCCTGACGGCCGACCAGATCGCCGAAGTAGCTCAGTTCTTCTCGTTCGGTACCAACGACCTGACGCAGATGACC
>DVLY01000060.1 GCA_018715295.1 Candidatus Merdimorpha stercoravium
CTTTGTTTATCGTATCGTTAAAAAGAGGAGGACCGAATGAAGGGCTTTTTCGGCAGAATCATGGGAAAGTGGGGCGTGCGTGCCCTCGTGTTGGCCGTAGCGGGACTTGTTCCGGCTTCGTGCTGGGTGTATTCGTTTTCGGGCGTCAGCATGCCGGCCAGCATCAAGACGGTGCAGATCGACAATTTTCCCAACGATGCCGCGCTGGTCAATCCGACCTTGAGCAGCTACTTCACCACGGAACTTCAAGACATATTCCTGGCGCGTACCAACCTGCAACTGGTCAAATCGGACGGCGACCTGGTGTTCGAGGGCGAGATCGTTACCTACGAGCAGACTTCCGTCGCCCCGACCATCGATGCTTCCACGGGCAAGGCTGTCGCCGGGAAAGTGCGGCTGACCATCGGGGTGCGCGTCCGTTTTTACAACACCCAGGACGAAACGCAGAACTTCGACCGTGTGTTCCGCAACTACGCCGACCTCGAAGGCACGGAGACCCTCAGCGGGGGACAGGAGCAATCGCTGGTCGATCAGATCGTCGAATTCTTGGTCGAGGACATCCTCAACTCCTCGGTAGCGCAGTGGTAAAAGCCTGAAAACAGAAGGAAAGCCATGCTGGATGAAAAATGGATCGTGCAATACCTGGCCCATCCCGACCTGCTCGGGACGGACGACGTAGCGGAACTCTCCCGCGCGTTGGAGCGTTATCCGTATTGCCACGTTTCCCGGATGCTCTACCTCAAGGCGCTGCACAACGTCGGACACCTTTCTTTCGACGCGGAGTTGGCCCGAGGAGCCGCTTTCATAGCCGACCGGAAAGCCCTCTTCGAATGGATCCACCGTGCGGAACCTGTCAGTGTGCCGCAGCCGACGGTTGCGCCCGCGCCGCAGCCCTTCAGTGAAGAACCTGCGCCCGAGGAACTCTCCCAGTGGATGGACCGGCAACCGTCGCGGAAGTCTCCGGAGGAACTCATCGACCGCTTTATCCGCACCAACCCCCGCATCAAACCGGCCTCCGACTATCCCCGCGAGGAAAAAGACCTTTCCCGTCCTTCCCAGGAGATCCTTTCCGAGCAGGTGATGACCGAGACGCTGGCCCGCATCTACGTACGTCAGAAAAAATATGATCGGGCTATCGAAGCTTATCGTATTTTGATGTTGAAAAATCCGAAAAAAAGTGGTTACTTTGCAGACCAAATCAGAGAGTTGGAAAAACTGAAAGAAAAAAATTAAAATACAACCGATTATGTCGTTCTCTATTTTTGCCGTACTGATCATCATTTTGTGTGTGTTTCTGGTGGTTATCATCATGGTACAGAACCCCAAGGGAGGTGGTTTGTCGTCTACTTTCGGAGGCAGCCAGCAGATGATCGGGAGTGTACAAAAGACCAATGAATTCCTCGACCGGGCTACCTGGACGCTGTCCATCGCCGTAGCCGTATTGGCGATCCTGTCTTCCATCACTCTTCCCAAGACTTCCACCGGGACTTACGACGAAGTACTGGACGCTACCGCTCCTCAGACCGAAATACCGGCTGCAACTCCGGTTGCCCTGCCGCAGCAGACCCCTGCTGCCGGTCAGCAGCAGGCTCCCGTCGCTGAATAATCCCATTTTTCCGGCTGCAGCCCTGGCCTTGCACTTTTCCCTCTTTGGCCTTTGGTCGGGTCGATCCGAGGGGGCAGAAAGGGAAGAGGAAGATAAAAGGGGATTAGGAGAAAGAGAGGAGAGAGGAGAACAAAGGGAAAATACAAACAGACAAACGACGAAAGCCGGCAGAAATGAATTTCTGCCGGCTTTCGTGTAAAATCTCCCTCCAACTCTGAAAATATTTTGCACCCCACCTGTAACCTTTTCCCGCAATCCCCGTCTAATGCAATGAAAACAGAACCGAAAAACAAATAAAATAATACAAGACGCATCATGGACGAAACATTCGCACTCCTTATCGCGCTCGCCGCAGTGATAGGCATCTTTGTCGTCATCCCCCTGGTCGTGTTTCTGATCGTACGCAAAGTACTCTCCGACCGGCACCGCGAACGCATGGCAATGATCGAAAGCGGCCTCTCGCACAAGTATCGCGCCCCTCGGCAAAACACCGAACAGGACCGCAGCGAAGCTACCGCCGCAGACGCCTCGGAAAATAACCCCGACGCCACCCCTCCCCAGAACCCTCCCATGCCCGAACAGTACCGCCGCGTCAGGGCCGAGGACTCGACCATCAAGTGGATGTACATCTTCGGCGGAGCAGCCATCGGACTGATCCTGGCCTCGGTCTTCACCCACCTGCTGTTTGCCTATACCCTGATCGAAACCCGGGGGCTCGGTTTGTCGATCGTCGTACTGTCCGTATGCGTAGCCCTGTACCTCTATTACGTACGCAAGAACAAACGGGACCATCGTCCCTGCCCGCCCACCGGCAAGGCTTCTTCCGAAATGAACCGCGAAAACGAACCCTACACCGAGGAGTAATCCGCACGTTTCGCCACTCGGGATGGAAGACAACGACCTGATAAAAGGAACCCTGCACGGCGACGACCGCTGCTTTGCCGCTCTTGTCGATCGGTACAAGAATATGGTGATGGCTGTGGTGTCGCGCGTGGTGAAAAACCGCGAAGATGCCGAAGACCTCACGCAGGACGTTTTTGTCAAAGCCTACCTGTCGCTCGGCAAGTTCAAGGGCGAATCCCGTTTTTCTACCTGGCTCTTTCGGATCGCCTACAACGAAGCCTCTTCGCGCTATCGCCAGAGAAAGCCCGACACGGTCGCCGTGGAGGATTGGATGAATTTCGAACAGAGCGTCGATGCCGCTTGCGTAGGGCAGATGGAACACCTTTCCGCCCGGCAGCGTTCGCAGTATGTGCAGCAAGCCATGGATCGGCTCGACCCGCGCGATGCGATGCTTCTGACGCTTTTTTATCTCAACGAACATTCCGTAGCGGAAATTTCCGATATTTGCTCGATGAGTCTCTCCAATGTCAAGACCTGCCTTTCCCGGGCTCGGGTGCGGATGGGGAAGATACTCACCGGCATGTTGGGTCCCGATGCGGCTTCTATCCTGATAGGAGAATAAGTCATGGAAAATACAAGAACGGACAACGAACGTTTCGATGCGATGATGCGCGAGGCTATCTCGGGCATCGGTACCTCGCATGGTTTTACCCGGCGGTTGATGGTGCGCCTGGAGCAGGAAAAGGAAATGGCGCGCGTGCGGAGGCAGCGGCGCATCGGGACGATCGTCGCGGCGGTAGTCGCCGTGGGGGTATTGGCCTTGTTGACAGGGGCGCTGTTTTATTTCCGAGGGGAGCAAGTGCTTCCGCTCGAGGTGTTGGGACAGTGGAAGGATCGCATGTTCCTCTCTCTCTCCGAGTCGTTCGCGGCTACTCCGGTATCCTTGCTGGTCAACATCGTGGTAGCTGGGTTGTCGGTATTTGCGGTGATGTCCTGGGATGCGGTATTGAACCTGTTTTTTACCAAACGGAAGTAAGAGTCCGGTAAGGAGT
>DVLY01000061.1 GCA_018715295.1 Candidatus Merdimorpha stercoravium
GTGGAATATGCAGGAGAGGGAGAGAGAGAAGAGGAAAGATCGCTCGGGAAATACCCGGTAGCGCATAGCATCTAAAAATATCCAAATATATGTCGGACACGATTTTGCGGGCGGAGGAATTGACCAAGAAATATGGTCAGCAGACCGCCCTCGACCATTTGAATGTCGAAATCCCGCGCGGCAGCCTTTTCGGTTTGCTCGGTCCCAACGGAGCGGGGAAAACGACTTTTATCCGCTTGATCAACCAGATCCTCGTGCCCACCCAGGGGCAGATCTACTTTGCCGGACACCCGCTGGTGCGGGAAGACATCGCCCGGATCGGTTATATGCCCGAGGAGCGCGGCTTGTACAAGAACCTGACGGTGATGGATCAGGCGATGTACCTGGCCCAGCTCAAAGGTCTGTCGGCGCATCAGGCCAAATTGCGCATCCGCAAGTGGCTCGCCAAATTCGGCATCGAGAACTGGGCGGACAAAAAAATCCAGGAACTCTCCAAGGGGATGGCGCAGAAGGTTCAGTTTATCGTCAACGTCCTCCACGAGCCGGAGGTCATGATCCTCGACGAGCCTTTCAGCGGTTTTGACCCCATCAATGCCGAGATGATCCGCAGCGAGATCGAACAGATGTGCAAGAACGGCACGACCATCCTCTTTTCCACCCACCGGATGGAGTCGGTGGAGCAGATGTGCACGCACATCCTGCTGATCGACAAAGGCCGGGGCATCCTTTCGGGCGAGCTTACCCGCATCAAGGAGCGTTACCGCCAGGGGGTGTACAAGGTGGACATCGACATTCGTGCCGAACAGCGCAGCGCGCTGGAGGCTCTGCCCGAATTTATCGGTTGGGAGGACGATCCGCGCACGATCAAACCTCAGGCGCTCTTCCGTCTGAAGGACCTCGACAATCCCAATGCTTTGTTGAGCACGCTCGCTTCGATGGGGCAGATCCATTCCTTTGCCGAGCAGCTGCCTTCGGTGAGCGATATTTTCTTCCAGGCGGTCGAAGGCGGCGCCGGAAGCCTGACCTCTGCCGGAGGGGCGGCGTGAACCTCCCTTTTCCTGTCCGGTGTATGATCCGAAAAACAAAACGAGAAAAAACCTTTCGATACCATGGCATCCAAAAATAAAATAGGGCTTATCATCCGTCATGAATACCTCATGCGGGTGCGCAAAAAATCGTTCTGGCTGGTCGGCCTCCTTACGCCCATCGCTCTGGTGGCCGTAGGCGTGCTCATCGGTTTCCTGGCTTCGGTCAACAAGAGCGAAACGACCACCGTAGGGCTGTACGACCTCTCCGGGCGGATGGCTTCCCGGATCGAGGGCGACGACAATCTTCGTTTCGTGGCTTTGGACGTAGCGTCCCTTCCGCTGGATTCGGCCAAGGTGCTTCCCCTGCGCGACGATTCCTTCAAAGGAGTGGTGGTCTTTCCGGCCGATACCACGGACGACTATTCGGTGATCGAGCGCGGCACGGCCATGTACTACAACGAAAACGTACCGATGTCGGTGCAGGGTACCGTCGCCTCGCAGGTAGAACGCATCATCAAGGACCGGAAGATCGAACGGTTGGGCGTCGATCCCAAGGTATTGGCCTCGACCGATGCCGATGTGTCCATCCGTCTGGTGGACGTGAGCCAGGAAGCCGACGAGCAGACCGACGGGAACGTCGTCCAAGGGATCAAGCTCGCCCTGGCCTTTATCCTGTGCTTCATGCTGTACATGTTCATGATCTTCAGCGGCAACATGGTGATGACCTCCACCCTGGAGGAAAAGACCAACCGCATCGTCGAAGTCATCATCTCTTCCGTGCGGCCTTTTGAACTGATGATCGGCAAGATCATCAGCTCGGGTCTGGTCTGCATTACCCAACTGGCGATCTGGGTGGTGATGCTCACCGGGCTGTCCATCGTCGGGGTGGCCGGGCTCTCTTCCGTACTGGGCCCCGATCCGTCGGAAATATCGCCGCAGGTAACCGAGCAGATGACCCAGACCGTCGCCCAGACGGCTCCTCAGGCGGCGGCTGCCATGGAGACGGCCGGCGGTTCGTCCGGGGAGATCGCCCAATTTGTCGCCCAACTGGCGCAGATAGATTTCCTGGGTATCGGGCTCATCTCGATCGTGTTCTTTATCCTGGGATATCTGCTTTACGCTTCGCTGTATGCAGCGGTTGGCGCGGCGGTGGATTCGGCCGGCGATGCGAATCAATTCGTGATGCCCATCACGATCCCGCTGTTGGTGGCGTTTTATTGCGCTTTTTTGAGTGTGGAAAACCCCAACGGCCCGGTGGCTTTCTGGATGTCGATGATCCCGCTCACTTCGCCCGTGATGATGATGGTGCGCGTTCCCTTCGGGGTGCCCGCCTGGGAAGTGGTCGTCTCGGCGCTGCTGCTGGTGGTTACATTCCTGGCCGTTACGTGGATGGCGGCCAAGATCTACCGGATCGGCCTGTTGTCCTACGGCAGCAAACCGACCTACAAGGACCTCTGGCACTGGATCCGGATGAATTGACGCAGCAGGCCTCCTGCCCCGCTCATCGGCCCGTCTGAAACGAAAGGAAGGGGGAAGGGGTCGGGAAAATCCGCCCCGGACAAGCACGGGGGACGAACAGAAAAAAAGGGGACGAGATACGTCCAAAGGAAAAAATGATACACTTAAAAACCAAGGAAGAAATCGCCAAGGTTCGCCGTGCGGCGCTGATGGTTTCCCGTACGCTCGGCATGTTGGCTTCGGAAGTCAAACCTGGCGTAACGACCCTCCAGTTGGACAAACTGGCCGAAGAGTTCGTGTTGGATCACGGAGCGAAACCTTCCTTCAAGGGCCTGTACGGATTTCCCAACGCCTGCTGCATCTCGGTAGGGGCGCAGGTGGTGCACGGGATTCCCAACAAGGAACCCTTGCGCGAAGGCGACATCGTTTCCATCGATTTCGGAGCCGAAGTGGACGGATACCACGGCGACCACGCCTATACCTTTGCCGTCGGGGAGATCGACCCCCGCGTGGCCAAACTGCTGAAAGTAACCAAGGACAGCCTTTACCGGGGCATCGCGCAAGCCAAGGAAGGCAACCACATCGGCGACATCGGCCATGCCATCCAGCGGTACTGCGAGGACTACGGATACGGCGTGGTGCGCGAGCTTTGCGGCCACGGCCTGGGAAAGAAAGTGCACGAAGACCCCCTGGTGCCCAATTACGGCACGCGCGGACACGGCGAGCGGATCGAAAACGGCATGGTGCTGGCCATCGAGCCGATGATCAACCTGGGTACGCACCGCATCCGCGAGCTCTCCGACGGGTGGACCATCCTGACCAAAGACCTGAAGCCTTCCGCCCACTTCGAGCACGACGTCGCCGTACTCGACGGCCGTCCGGTGCTGCTGTCCACCTACAAGTACATTTACGAGGCTCTGGGGGTCGAATCTGCGGAAGAGGAGCCGTTTTTGTACCCGGAATGAATTTAGGATTAAGTCGGTAAAAGCAGAAGCCCGTTTTATAAATGTTTGATAAAACGGGCTTTTTTTTGGCAGTAAAGAGGAGAATTGGTACCTTTGCAGGTCAAGTCGAAAAAAGAAAACATACGACATCGCGATGTACGAAATCACACAGAAAAAGCTGCTGGCGCCCAACATTTACTACATGGAGGTGTATGCGCCGCGGGTAGCGGCTTCGGCTCTTCCCGGTCAGTTCGTCATCGTCCGCACGGGCGAATGGGGCGAGCGCATCCCTCTGACGGTCGTGGATTACGACCGCGAAAAGGGCACGGTAGCCATCGTCGTTCAGATCGTGGGGGCCTCTTCGCGCAAGATCTGCGCCCTGGAACAGAACGACTGTTTCACCGATTTTGTCGGCCCGCTGGGACATCCTTCGGAATTTGTCCACGAGAGCGACGAGGAGCTCCGCAGCAAGAAGCGCCTGTTTATCGCCGGCGGGGTCGGAGCTGCTCCGGTCTATCCCCAAGTCAAATGGCTGCGCGAGCGGGGGGCTTCGGCCGATGTGATCATCGGCGGGAAGACCCAAGATTTTATCCTGCTGGAAAAGGAGATGGAAGCCCTCGGCGCCACCCTGCACATAGCCACCGACGACGGCTCGCGGGGATACCACGGCATGGTGACCGGATTGTTCAAGCAGTTGATGGACTCCGGCGCCCGGTTCGACCAGGTGATCGCCATCGGCCCGATGATCATGATGAAATTCGTGGCATTGGCCACCAAGGAGTACGGCATCCCGACCATTGCATCGCTCAACTCGATGATGGTGGACGGTACCGGGATGTGCGGTGCCTGCCGGGTAACGGTCGGTGGAAAGGTGCGCTTCACCTGTGTGGACGGTCCGGAATTCGACGCTCATCAGGTGGATTTTGACCTGGCAATGCGCCGCGGGGCGATGTTCCGCGAGGAGGAAAAGGAGCGCGACTGCCGCTGCATGGAACAATTGGCCGGAAAGGTTGCTAACAATCAGTAGATAGACGAAGAAAATGGCTGCAAAAGGTCCCAGAATATATCCCAGGGAGCAGGATCCGCAGGTGCGGGCGCACAATTTCGAGGAAGTTTGCTATGGCTTTACCCCCGAGGAGGCCGTACTGGAAGCCCAGCGTTGCCTGCACTGCAAGAAACCCAAATGCGTGGAGGCTTGCCCCGTTTCGGTGCAGATCCCGGATTTCATCGCCGAAGTCGCCCGGGGCGACTTCGAGAAAGCTGCCGAGGTCATTGCGCGCGACAGCGCCCTTCCGGCTATCTGCGGCCGCGTATGCCCGCAGGAAACGCAATGCGAGGGTGCGTGCATCATGGGCGTGAAGTTCGAGCCGGTGTCCATCGGCAAACTCGAACGTTTTACCGCCGACTGGATGCGGGAAAACGGCAAGCAGGTCAAGACGCAGATGCAGCCTGCCAATGGACACAAGGTGGCGGTAATCGGCAGCGGCCCTTCGGGACTGGCCTGTGCCGGTGAACTGGCGGCGATGGGTTACCAGGTAAAGATCTTCGAAGCCCTGCACAAAGCGGGTGGCGTGTTGGAATACGGTATTCCCGAGTTCCGCCTGCCCAAGGAGAAGGTCGTAGCCTACGAGATCGACAACGTCCGCAAGATGGGAGTGGAGATCGAGACCAACGTCATTGTCGGACGGACGGTTACCATCGATTCGCTGATGGATCAGGACGGATACGAAGCGGTGTTTATCGGCAGCGGCGCGGGCTTGCCCAACTTCATGGGTATCGAGGGCGAGAGCCTCAACGGGGTCGTTTCGGCCAACGAGTTCCTCACCCGGGCCAATCTGATGCGCGCCTACGATCCGCAGGCCGATACCCCTATTTACGTCGGACACAAAGTCATCGTGGTCGGCGGAGGCAACGTGGCCATGGATGCTGCGCGTACCGCCTTGCGTCTGGGTGCGGAGGTGCATATCGTGTACCGCCGTACGGAAAAGGAGCTTCCGGCCCGTGTGGAGGAAGTCCACCATGCCAAACAGGAAGGGATCCTCTTCGACTTTTTGACCAACCCCGTACGGGTGCTGGGCGACGACAAGGGCCGGGTTCGGGCCATCGAATGCATCCGCATGGAACTGGGCGAACCGGACGAGAGCGGACGGAGACGTCCGGTGGAAGTGCCGGGTTCGGAGTTTACCCTCGAGGCCGATGTGGTCATCATGGCGCTGGGTACCTCGCCCAATCCGCTGCTCAAGGCTACTACGCCCGGTCTGGAGGCCAACCGCAAGGGCTGCCTGACGGCCGACGCCCAGGGGCAGACTTCCCGCGAAGGAGTCTTTGCCGGCGGGGATGCCGTTACGGGGGCTGCAACCGTCATTCTGGCGATGGGGGCAGGCCGGACGGCGGCCAAGGCCATCGACCGTTATATCCGGGAAAAATCGACACGGAAATAAAACTCCCTATCCTCCCCGGGAGAAGGGAAACCGGGGGCGGAAAGCAATAAGGACCCACTCAAACAACGAATGAAAAATTAAAAAATATACAAAGATGGCAAAAGAAAAGAAATTCATCACGTGCGACGGAAACTACGCCGCCGCGCATGTTTCGTACCTCTTTTCCGAGCTGGCTGCCATTTATCCCATCACGCCGTCCTCCACGATGGCCGAGTATGTGGACGAATGGGCCGCTGCGGGCAAGAAAAACTTCTGGGGTGAAACCGTCAAGGTGGTCGAGATGCAGTCCGAAGGCGGTGCCGCAGGTGCCGTACACGGAGCTCTCCAGGCCGGCACGCTCACCACGACCTACACCGCTTCGCAGGGACTGTTGCTGATGATCCCCAACATGTACAAGATCGCCGGCGAACTGCTCCCGTGCGTATTCCACGTATCGGCTCGTGCGCTGGCGGCTCAGGCTTTGTCCATTTTCGGAGACCACAGCGACGTGATGGCTACCCGCCAGACCGGTTTTGCCATGCTGGCTTCGGCCGGCGTGCAGGAAGCGATGGATTTGGCCGCGGTAGCGCACCTGGCTACCCTCAAAAGCCGTGTTCCGTTCTTGCACTTCTTCGACGGCTTCCGTACTTCGCACGAGATCCAGAAAGTGGAGGAGATCGACGCCGAAGGCGTAAAAGCCCTGATCGACCAGCAGGCTCTGGCCGACTTCCGCCGCCGTGCCCTCAACCCCAATGCGCCCGTTACGCGCGGTACGGCACAGAACCCGGATGTGTACTTCCAGTCGCGCGAGGCTTCCAACCGCTTCTACGACGCTGTTCCGGACATCGTAGCCGGCTACATGGCGCAGATATCCCAGCTCACCGGGCGCGAGTACCGCCCGTTTGACTACTACGGAGCAGAGGATGCCGAACAGGTGATCGTAGCCATGGGTTCGGTAACCCATACGATCCGTCAGACGGTGGACTACCTGAACAAGCAAGGGAAAAAGACGGGCGTGGTGCTGGTGCGCCTGTACCGTCCTTTCTCGGCAAAATACCTGTTGGATGTGCTGCCCGCCAGCGTAAAACGCGTTACGGTGCTCGACCGCACCAAGGAACCGGGTTGCGACGGCGAGCCTCTGTACCTGGATGTGCGCAATGTCCTGTGCAAGGCGCGACCCGAGATCGCTTGCGTGGTAGCGGGCCGTTACGGGCTTTCGTCCAAGGACGTTACCCCTTCGCACATCATTTCCGTGTATGAAAACATGGATCTGCCCGAGCCCAAGACCGGCTTTACCGTGGGTATCGTGGACGACGTGACCTTCCTTTCCCTGCCGCCCAAGGAGGAGATCTCCCTGGCCGACCAGACGACCTTCGAAGCCAAGTTCTTCGGACTCGGTTCGGACGGTACGGTGGGCGCCAACAAGAATACGATCAAGATCATCGGCGAATCGACCGACAAATATTGCCAGGCGTATTTCTCGTACGACTCGAAAAAGTCCGGAGGTTTCACCTGCTCGCACCTGCGTTTCGGCGAGCATCCCATCGATACGCCTTATCTGGTTACCACGCCCAATTTCGTGGCTTGCCACGTAACGTCCTACCTGCAGAAGTACGATGTGCTCCGCGGCATCAAGGACGGCGGTACCCTGTTGCTCAACAGTCTGTACAATGCCGAAGAGACCAAGGCCCTGTTGCCCGATTCGGTGAAGTACACCCTGGCTGCCAAGCACATCAACTTCTACATCATCAACGCTACCAAGATCGCCCGTGAGATCGGCTTGGGCGGACGTACCAATACGATCCTCCAGTCGGCTTTCTTCAAGATCGCTGACGTGATCCCGTACGACCTGGCGGTCAAGGAGATGAAGCACTTCATCGAAAAGTCTTACGGCAAGAAGGGTGCGGATGTCGTTGCCAAGAACAATGCCGCTGTGGATCGCGGAGGCGAGTACGTCAAGGTGGATGTTCCGGCCGAGTGGGCTTCGCTGGATCCGACCTTCCACGTGGTACACCCCGAACGTCCGGAGGCTACCGATTTCGTAACCCGCATCGCCGATCCGGTCAATGCACAAATGGGTGACGATCTGCCGGTGAGCGTATTCCTGGGACGTGAAGACGGTACGATGCCTGCCGGAACGGCTGCCTACGAAAAACGTGGTATTGCCGTAACGGTTCCCGACTGGAATGTCGATACCTGTATCCAGTGCAACCAGTGCGCCTATGTATGTCCTCACGCAGCCATCCGTCCGTTCCTGATGACCGAGCAGGAGGCTGCCGGAATCCCGGGTGGTCTTCCCACCAAACAGGCTGCCGGTTCGCTCAAGGAATATCGTTTCCGCGTACAGGTGAGCCCGCTGGATTGCACCGGTTGCGGCAACTGCGTGGCCGTTTGCCCGACCAAGGAAAAATCCCTGGTGATGAAGCCTCTGGCCGAACTGCAGTCGCAGCAATCCGCTTTCGAATACCTGCACGAGAAGGTAGGATACAAGTCCTCCCTGGTGGACAAAACGCAGAACGTGAAGAACAGCCAGTTCTCCCAGCCGCTCTTCGAATTCTCCGGGGCTTGCGCCGGTTGCGGCGAGACGCCTTACGTGAAACTGATGACGCAACTCTTTGGCGACCACATGCTGGTGGCCAATGCAACGGGTTGCTCGTCCATTTACTCCGGATCGTTCCCCTCGTCCCCGTACACGTGCAATGAAAAGGGTCAGGGTCCGGCCTGGGGCAACTCCCTGTTTGAGGACAATGCCGAGTTCGGTTTGGGTATGTACCTGGGAAGCGAGCGGATGCGCGACCGCATCGAACAGCTGATGAAGGCTGCCCTCGCTCAGGATGTTTGCCCGCAGGAAACGAAAGACCTCTTCTCGCAGTGGATCGAGAACCGCAAGAGCGCCCAGCAGACGGCTGCTTTGGCCGAGAAGATCGTGCCGGCGCTTTCGGCTTGCTCCTGCCCCGAGTGTCAGGAGATCCTCTCGCTGAAGGATTATCTGGTGAAACGTTCCCAGTGGATCGTCGGCGGTGACGGTTGGGCTTACGATATCGGTTACGGCGGTCTGGACCACGTGCTGGCTTCGGGCGAAAATGTCAACGTACTGGTACTCGATACCGAGGTGTACTCCAACACGGGCGGTCAGTCCTCCAAATCGACCCCGCTGGGTGCAGTGGCCAAGTTTGCCACGGCCGGCAAGCGCGTGCGCAAGAAAGACCTCGGCATGATGGCCATGTCCTACGGGTACGTGTATGTGGCGCAGGTAGCTATGGGTGCCAACAACGTTCAGTTGCTCAAGGCCATGAAGGAAGCCGAAGCCTACGACGGACCTTCGCTGATCATCGCTTACTCTCCGTGTATCAACCACGGGATCAAGCAGGGTATGACCAACTCCCAGCTCGTGGAAAAACAGGCTGTGGAATGCGGCTACTGGCACTTGTACCGCTACAACCCGCAGTTGGAGGCCGAGGGCAAGAACCCCTTCACCCTGGACAGCAAGGAGCCGGCTTGGGACAAGTTCAACGACTTTATCATGGATGAGGTTCGTTTCTCCTCGCTCAAGAAGGCTTTCCCGGCCGAGGCCGACGAACTCTTCGCCGCTACCCAGGCCAATGCCAAATGGCGTTACAATTCGTACCGCCGCCTGGCTGCCGAAAACTGGAACCTCGACAATCCGGCCGAAAAGGCTTGAGAGGCACGGGAGACCGGTTACCCCGGTTGAACGATAAAACCCAAAACCCCGGAACTTTGGAAAAAGTTCCGGGGTTTTTTCGTTTTTGAGGGAAGGGGAAAGGGACTCCTTGCAGAGGACTTTGTGGAAATCCGGCAGGAAAACCGTACTTTTGCACCGCGAAAACACAAGGTGTCTTTCGCATACGATCTGTTGATAAACAATTAACAACCAAATCTTTGAAATGATGAAAGAAAAATCCCTGATGCGTACCCTGCGCACTGAAGACTGGACGACGGTGCTGTTGGGCGGAGTGGTCGTGGCACTGGTGGTCGGTTTCGGTCTGGCAGGAAAGCTATCGTGGCTGCCGACGCTGCCCGCTGCGCTCGCTACCCCGGCCGATGCGGGACGTCTGGTGTATATGTTCGTTTTCCTTTATGTGCTTACTTACGCGGCTTTCCGGTTTATGGGGCGGGAAACGCGGCATCTGCTGCCCTCCTTTGCCGTGATCTTCGCCATTGCGGTCGCAGCGATGTACATCACGCGGATACCGGCCATCAAGACGCTCGGCCTGGAGTCGGTGCTGTTTTCGGTAGCCATCGGTTTGGTGATCAGCAATTTTATCGGCATTCCCGAGTGGTTGCGCCCGGCGATGCAGAGCGAGTTTTTCATCAAGGCCGGACTGGTGGTGCTGGGCACTTCGGTGATCATTTCCGAGATCCTCCAGGCGGGGCTTTTCGGGATCCTGCAGTCGCTCGTCGTGGTCTTCAGCGTGTGGTATTTCGCTTTCTGGATTGCCCGCAAACTCAAGATCGACCCCGAGATGTCCACCATGCTGGCCAGCGCGGTATCCATCTGCGGTGTGTCGGCGGCCATCGCTACCTGCGGAGCCATCAAAGGCGACAACAAAAAACTCTCGTACGTCATCTCTCTGGTGTTGGTGGTGGCGATCCCGATGATGTACCTGATGCCTTGGCTGGCGCGGGAACTGGGCCTGTCCCAGGAGGTGGCCGGCGCTTGGCTGGGGGGAACGATCGACACTACGGGTGCGGTGGTGGCTTCCGGGAAATTCCTGGGCGAGACGGCCGAGAAGTACAGCGTGATCATCAAGTCGTCGCAGAACGTCCTGCTGGGGCTGGCGGCATTCCTGATCTCGATCTATTGGTCGTACCGGGGAACAGCGCGCGAGGAAAAACCGACGGTGGGTGTCCTGTGGTACCGCTTCCCGAAATTCGTGCTGGGATTTGTACTGGCTTCGGTGATCTTCAGCACGTGCTTCGATCCGGCGGAGGCCAAGCAGATGGGCGATGTGGCCAACAAAAATTTCCGAGAGGCGTTCTTTGCCATCGCTTTCGTCTCCATCGGGCTGGAGACCAATTTCCGGCAGCTGTTTTCCCACGAAAACAAAAAGCCGATGTACGCTTTCGGGATCGCACAGGGGTTCAACATCCTGCTCACCCTCGCAGTGGCTTACCTGCT
>DVLY01000004.1 GCA_018715295.1 Candidatus Merdimorpha stercoravium
AGCCGGAAAAACTTCTCCCCGCTGTTGCCCGACAACGCCCCGTGCCGTACCTTTGCGCCGACGAAACGAGCTCCTGCAAGGACAAGCTCTCTTTTTTCTTTTTTCGAAAAAAATCGTGGAACGGTACAAGGAAATCTCGGACCTGCTGCTCGAACTGGCCACCACCCTGACGGCCTGCGGTTCGCACACATCCCGCATCGTGCGCAATGTCAATCGCGCTGCGCAGTGCTTCGGATGCTCCACCGACATCACCCTGTTCCAAAAAAACATCACCATGACCCTGCGGGACAACCGCGACGGAGAAATCCGCCTGACGGCCGTCAAAAAGATTACCCCGCGCCCCATCGACTTCCGCATCGTCTCCTCGATCAGTTCCCTGACCTGGTACGCGTACGACAACCTGATCTCGATCGAGGAATTCCGCCGCCGATTCGACGAAATCGTCCATCGCCCCCGGTATTCCACCCTGCCCGTTACGCTACTGGTGGGAATAGCCAACGCCTGCTTTTGCCGGATCTTTACCGGCGATCTCCCGGCCATGCTGCTGGTACTGGCGGGAACGCTCGTCGGATTTTCCGCCCGCAGCTACCTGACCCGCCAGAGGACGAACGCGCTGGTGGTTTTCATCATCAGTGCCTTCCTCTCCTCGTTTGTCGTGGGAGCAGCCGTCCAACTGGGTGTGCCGACCCAAACGGCACACATCGCCATCGGGTCGAGCGTACTGTTCCTCATACCCGGCGTGCCGCTGATGAACGGCGTAATCGACGTTCTGGAAGGACACGTGCTGGCGGGTGTCTCGCGCCTGATCACCGCCACCGTATCGATCGTGTGCATCACCATCGGTCTTTCGATAAGTCTTCTGTTATTGGGCATCAACGAACTATGAATCTTCTGACGGAAATCGCTCTGGACGGACTTCTCTCGGCTGTAGCTGCAGCCGGATTTGCCGTCATCTCCAACCCGCCGCGGAAGGCCGTTTACCTCTCGGCGCTGCTGGCGGCCATCGGACATTCGCTACGCTATTTCCTGATCCAGACCACCGAGATAGACATCGTAACGGCTACCGTCATCGCCACCTTTACCATCGGGATGATGACCATCTTCTTTGCCAAACTGATCCACTGCCCGCCGGAAGTCTTTTCCTTTCCTTCGCTCCTGCCGATGATCCCCGGGATGTATGCCTACAAGACCTTCATGTCACTGATGTACTTCATCCGGGCCGACGACCCCTCGACCATGCAAGCCGCCATGCTCGAAATCCTTCACAACGGTGCCCTGACCGTATCCATCCTCTTTGCGCTGGTACTGGGAGTTTCCTTGCCGCTTTTCATTTTCCATCGGCAATCGTTCCTGATGACGCGCATCATGCACAACCGGCACCGCGCCTGAAAAAGCAAGTCGGGAGCCTTACCCCACCACCCCGCCGAGCATATTGAGCAGGATGATCGCAAAAACGATGCAGGTGATCGCCACGTACAGGTAGTCCCGCTCGAAAAGAAAAGCGAAAATCGAAAACAATACGCGCAACACCGGAGTAGCCAGCAGCACGACTACCCCTGTCTGGACGATAGCCAAAGGTTCCAAGGCTTTCAGCCCCATCCAGATACCGGAGAGGCTGCGGTACATCGGCGGAGCCCCCTCGAAAGTGGAAAAATCGGCCTGCGTCCCGCCGTAGCGCACCACGTACAACACGCCCCCCACCAGACAAATGGCGCAAGCCGTCAATACGCCCACACGCAACATATACCCTATCGCCAATTCCATCGCGCGCGGGGATGAGGCGATACCTTTTATCGGATTTTTCATAGCTTGCCCGAGATTCCGTTGTAAATCATTTCCAAAGCCACGGCTGTGATCACCACGCTGAACAGGATGCGCAAAGAGCGCACCTTGGCGCGCATCAACACCTTCGAACCCACGAACGCCCCGATGAGCACCCCCACCACGATGGGCATGGCGATCACCGGGTCGATGTATCCGCGCTGAAGATACACCACCGCGCTGGCCGCCGCCGTTACCCCGATCATGAAGTTGCTGGTGGTGGTAGACACCTTGAAGGGAACTTTCATCGCCATGTCCATCGCCACGACTTTCAGTGCGCCCGATCCGATGCCCAGCAACCCGGAAGTGATCCCAGCTACGGTCATCATCAGGTAGCCGCCCACCACGTTGCGGACTTTGTAGAACACCGTTCCCTCGGGTGTGGGGTAAGAACCGTTGAGGCGCAAGGCCGTAGCCAGAGGGCTGTCTTTCTGTCCCGAAGTATCATGCTCGACATGCTTGCGCAGGGACATCACCGCCGAGAAGATGAGCATGATCCCGAAGAGCACCGCCACCACCGTAGTGGGCGTGTACACCGCGATCAAGGCCCCCAGGACCGCACCGGTAGTGGTACCGATCTCCAGGAACATCCCGATCCGCACATTGGTAATGCCCTCGCGGATATAGGCCGAAGCCGCCCCCGAGGAATTGGCGATCGAGGAGACCAGCGCCGCACCGACCGCATAGCGAATGTCCACTCCCAGCGCCAAAGTCAGCAGCGGAATGACCACCATCCCGCCTCCCAAGCCCGTGAGCGAGCCCAGGAAGCCGGCCAGGACAGCCCCCAGGAGAAGAATCGCGATAAAAAGGGAAACATCCATACGCTTATCCGTTGAAAACCGGCGCAAAGGTACGCAAAAACCGGTCAATCCACTTCGAAAAGCCCGGCCGAAATCCCGTCGGTGAAAAACCAACCCGCCCGTGTAACGCGCAGCGCCCCATCGACCACCTCGAGCTGCCCCGCCTCCAGAAAAGGCCGCGCATCGTCCAGGAGCCTCCGGAAGGAGTCCTCCCCGAATTGCCGGGCAAACGGATCGAGGACAAGCCCCTCGCCGGTACGCAAAGCCGTCATCACCGTCTCGTTGCGCCGATCGCGTGGGGAAAGCACCTCCTGTTCAAACGGCACATCGCCCCCCGTCCCTCCTGCGAGGTAGCGACCCACCGAGGCCACATTCCACCGGCGTATCCGATCTCCATCGAACGAATGCGCCGAGGGGCCTACCCCCAGGTACGGTGCTCCCGACCAATACGCACTGTTGTGCCGGGATCGGGCGCCGGGACGAGCGAAATTGGACACCTCGTAACGCGAATAACCCGCCCGCTCCAGCGCATCCACCACCTGAAAATACTGCCGGGAAGCCATCTCGTCGTCCGCCGCCGACATCCGTCCCCGGGCAATGCCCACATCCCATGCCGTACCGGCCTCCCGGGTAAGCGCATACGCGGAAATATGTTCCACCCCCAGGCTCACCGCCGTCTCGATCTCCCGTCCGAGAGCCGCATCGCTACGACCCGGCACGCCATAGATCAAGTCGAGGGAAATCCGGGAAAAGCCGGCCTGGGACAAGGTCTCGACTGCCCGAACCGCCTCCGAGCCGCTATGCCGACGCCCCATAAAGGCCAGAGCCGCATCGTCGAACGACTGCACGCCCACCGAGAGCCGATTGATCCCCACCGAGCGCCACGCCCGGGCTTTTTCTTCGGTGATGTCTTCAGGGTTGGCCTCCAGGGTGATCTCCGCCTGGGGGGAAAGGGAAAAACAACGGGCGGCCCGCTCGAGCAGGAAAGCGATGTCTCGCACCGAAAGCAGCGAAGGCGTCCCTCCGCCGAAATAAACAGTACGCAGCTGGCAGTCTTTCCAGCCGGGCGCGCGAAAGGAAAGCTCGGCCGCCATCGCCTCGACCATGCGCGCGCGGGAACGAAGGTCGGCCACGGAAAAGAAATTGCAGTACACGCATTTGCGCCTGCAAAAAGGGATATGGAAATAGATACCGCCCATGGTGATGATGCGTTGAAAAGACAAGGGAAAAGATCGCCCGCCGAGACATTCCGAGAGTTCTGAAAAAGGATTCGGAGAATCCGTACGGAAGGGGGCTCTTTCCGGCCTCCGGCCGGAGCGCCGCTTGCGCGGCGCATGCTTGGGGGCATCCCGGAAGAGGCAGCCTTTTATTCCTGCGCCTCCTTCTGGAAACTATTCCAACCCTGCGCCTTGAGGTCGATCTCGCTCCCCTCGCGCAGCACCAGGCGGCAAGGCGAACCCGGAGCCGTAATATGCCCCACGGGGGTCAGGTTGGGATTGCCCTTGATCTTGTCGTAATCCGCCAGCGGCATGGTAAAGAGCAGTTCGTAATCCTCGCCCCCGGACAAGGCCACCGTCGAAGCATCCAAGCCGAACTCGTCGGCCGTGGTGAGCGTCTGGGGATCTTTCGGAATCTTGTCCTCGTAGAGGCGAACCCCTACGCCCGACTGATGGCAGATGTGAAGCATCTCCGAAGAAAGCCCGTCCGAAATATCGATCATCGCCGTAGGACGCACTCCCAAGGCCTCGAGCAAAGGCGGAATATCGCGCCGCGCCTCGGGTCGCAACTGCCGCTGAACCACATACTGGTACGGTTCGAGATCGGGTTGCCAAGCCGGGTTGGCCTCCCACGTTTTTTTCTCGCGGCGCAAGACCTGAAGACCCATGTACGCACCGCCCAAGTCGCCCGTTACCACCACCAGATCGCCCTCTTTGGCACCGTTGCGGCACACTGCGCGCCCTTTCTGCACGTAACCCACCACCGTTATCGAAATGACCAGCCCCGAAGTCGAGGACGTGGTATCGCCCCCCACGATATCGACCGAGTAGAGGCTGCCGGCCAGTTTCATCCCCTGGTAGAGTTCTTCGAGTGCCTCGACCGGGAAACGGTTGGACACCGCCACCGAAACCACTACCTGCTCCGGCACGCCGCACATGGCGTAAATGTCGGACAGATTGACGATCACCGATTTGTAGCCCAGGTGTTTCAGCGGAGTGTACGACAAGTCGAAATGCACTCCCTCGACCAACATATCGGACGAGACCAGCACCTGCCTCTGGCCCGGATCGAGTACCGCCGCGTCGTCGCCCACCCCCCGGAGGGTGGAAGCGTTCACCGGAACGATGTCCCGGGTGAGGTGTTCGATCAAACCGAATTCGCCCAATTCAGCAATAGGCGTACGCTTTCCTTCTTTCTTGTATTCCAGCATCGAACGTTCGTTTTTCTTTTCCGCTCATTCTTTCTTTTCTCGGGAGTCCCTCCTCCCCGTCCGGGCAAGCGCGAAGGGCGCCTCTGTTTCCGCGAGCCTTATCGGCGTAACGCCTCGATCGCCGCCGAAGGATCGGGATGGGAAAACACGAAATTGCCCGCCACGAGCATATCGGCCCCTGCCTCAAAAAGACGGGCTGCATTGCGGTCGTTCACCCCGCCGTCCACCTCGATCCGTGCCGAGGAACCCTGGCGCGCTATCAATTCGCGCAAACGACCCAACTTGGCGTACGTGTTTTCGATGAAAGCCTGCCCGCCGAAACCCGGGTTGACCGACATGAGCAGCACCCAATCGACCTCGGCGACAATATCCTCGAGTACCGACACCGGCGTAGCAGGATTGATCGACACCCCGGCGAGCGCACCGGAGGCCTTGATCTGCTGCACCGCGCGGTGCAAATGGCGCGTCGCCTCCTGGTGTACGGTGAGTATCCGCGCACCCAATTGTACGAACCGGTCGATGTAGCGCTCCGGATCGACGATCATCAGGTGGACGTCGAGCGGTTTTTCCGCCACGCGGGCGATCGCTTCCACCACCGGCATCCCGTACGAGATGTTCGGGACGAACACCCCGTCCATCACATCGATGTGCAAGTAGTCGGCCGAGGAAGCATTCATCCGCTGAATGTCGCGTCCCAGGTGGGCAAAATCGGCCGAAAGGAGCGAAGGGGAGATCATTTTTTGTTTCATACGGTCCAAAGAGGTTGTGGGGTCAGGGGACTATTTCGGTATGGGGGACCTGCGGCGAAGCGACGAATGCCGGGGAAGCGATGATGACCTTCTTCACCCCGCAGCGCAGGGCGGCGAAGGCATTTTCCAACTTGGGCAGCATCCCTCCGGAGACCGTTCCCTCGGCGCGCAGACGCTCGAAAACCGCGGCATCGATCCGGGCGATGACGCTCGTATCGTCCTCGGGGTCGGAAAGCACCCCGGGTTTCTCGAAGCAAAACACCAGTTCGGTCTCCACCCGAGCGGCCAACGCTTTGGCGATCTCCGAAGCGACCGTATCGGCGTTCGTATTGAGCAGCGAACCCTGCCCGTCGTGGGTAATGGCGCAAAAAACAGGGGTGAACCCCGCCCGGGACAGCGCCAGAATACCCTCTGCGTCCACCCGGTCCACATCGCCCACGAATCCGTAGTCCACCTCGCCCGTCGTCCGGCGGTGCGAAAGGATGGCACCGGCATCCGCCCCGCTCATCCCGATGGCGTTGCAGCCCTGCGCCTGGAGAGCCGCCACGACATTCTTGTTGATCAGTCCGGCATAGACCATGGTAACCACATCGAGGGTCTGCCGGTCGGTTACCCGTCGTCCGGCGACCATACGGGTCTCGATGCCCAAGGTCTTGGAGAGAGCGGTAGCCAGTTTCCCGCCCCCATGAACCAATACTTTTTCTCCCGGCATGCGGGCAAAGTCGGCCTCGAAACGAGCGAGTGCCTGCGGATCGTCGATGACGTTTCCGCCTATCTTGATTACTTTCATAGGTACAAATGTAGTGAAAGGCGAGCGCAGAGCCAAGACGAAAACACCGTTTTCGGATTCGGACCTGCCGAGCCGCCTCCTACATGATCCAAATGCAGGGAAAGACGAGCGCAGCGCCCGTGGGCGGAAACACCAATCCCCGCTCCCTCTCCACAGGCATGCGAGCAAGCGAAGCGGCCGTTGGAAAACCCTGGTTTTCCAACGGCCGCTTCGCTTGCTCGCCCCTACCGGGGTCCATTCAGAAAAAAACGCCCCGATCAACGGAGACCTTTGAGCATCTCGCGGAAGATGTACTGGGCGGATACTTCGCGGTTTTTGGCCTCCGGGACGACGATGCTGGCCGGAGAGTCGAGCACCTGCTCGGAGACGATGACATTGCGGCGCACGGGCAGACAGTGCATGAAACGACCGTGGTTGGTCAAAGCCATCTTGCGGGTGTCGATCATCCAGTCGTAATCCTTCTTGAGGATCTGACCGTAATGCGTATAACTGGACCAGTTCTTGGCATAGACGAAATCCGCCCCTTCGAGCGCCTTTTCCTGATCGTATTCGATACGCGCCCCTTTGGTGAATTTTTCACACAACTCGTACCCCGGAGGGCAGGTGATGACGAAGTCCACCTTTTTCGAAGCGGTCATAAAGTCGGCAAATGCATTGGGCACACTCTGCGGCAAGGCGCGGGGATGCCCCGCCCACGAAAGGACGACCTTGGGACGCTCGGTGCGCTTGAACTCCTCGATGGTGATCAGATCGGCCAAAGCCTGAAGGGGGTGCGAGGTAGCACTTTCCAGGCTCACGATCGGCACATCGGTGTACTGGATGAAGGCATTGAGAACCCTTTCGGAATAGTCGAACTCCCGGTCCTTCAAGCCCGGGAAGGAACGTATCCCCAGGATGTCGCAATACTGCGCCATCACGGGAGCCGCCTCGCGGATGTGTTCGGCTGTCGAGCCTTCCATCACTACGCCGTCCTCGAATTCCAGCGCCCACCCGTCGGTACCGACATTCATCACAATGACATTGGCTCCCAGGTTCTGCGCCGCCCGCTGGCTGGAAAGCCGCGTGCGCAACGAAGAGTTGAAAAAGATCAGGCCGATGGTCTTGTTCTCACCGAGGTATTTCTCGGCATAAGGATTTTTCTTGAGCTCCAGTGCTTGTTCTACGGCGGCGTCCACATCCTGCAAATCCGCCGCGCAAGTAAATTTTCTCATGGATCGTATCGATATTTATTCTTTTTCTTTCTCCTTTCCGGAACCTTCCAGGGAAAAACCCACCGCATCCGGCAAGTCCCGCACCCAGTCCCGCCCCTTGGCATAGCGCGCCAGCATCCCCACGTAGAGCATATCCCCGCCGCTGGCCACGATGAAAATCACCGAAAGGGCATATACGAACACGCTGCCCCCCATCACCGCCGCCACCGCCGGCAGCAGTCCCAGACCCACCAAGGGAGCCAAACATACGACCGTCATCTGCCAGGCGCGCAGCGGCACCCGCGAATGGGCAAAGGGCGAAAGCGTCTTCCGGTCGAAACCGAACTCCAGGCTCCGCCACCCTCCCCGCGCCAACAGGACAATCGCCACCCCGTGCAAGCCTTCATGCACGAACACCCCGGCCAGCAACACCGCTACGAAGATCAGCAGCCACATCACATACCGGAGCAGCCAAGGCCCCAAGCCCCACGCGTGCGCCTGCGTCCAGAACGAAAAATCCCAATGGGAAAGGCGAGCGATGAACACCGCTGCCGCCAGGAGCAGCACCGGCCAAAGAATGTACCGCGCGGTCTGCCGGTTGGCCTGTTCGAGGGTTATCCGGTACTCCATCGTTCCGACCTTCCCCAAGGTTTTACTCGACCGACGCGAGGAATTCGTCCAGGGTGAGGATCGTCAGTTTTTCATCCTCCGTCCACTCGGGGCTCACCAGCGGATCGGGCAGACCCGGCAGGCTGGCGATGGCATCCGAGATGACCACCACCCGGAAATCCCGCTCGCGCAGACCGTCCACCGCATACTTTACGCACACATTGCCCGAAACACCGTACACCACCGCCGTATCGCGCCCCGTCTCGTCGTAGAGCGCCTCGACGAAGTCGTCCATATTGGGATTGCCTTCGAAGACATCGAAAGCATCCTTGGTCACCAGAAATTCCCGTCGGCGGGCCGTGTCGAAATCGCGGTACAGTTTTTCCCACGAGATCAACAGCGGCTTCTGCGGACACGTCTCGGGGATGAGCTCCGCCCCGGGCGTCTCGGCCATGCAATGGGGTGGATATGTGGTCTTGAAATCCGGTGCATCGGACAGTTCCGCACTCTCCTGGTAATGATAGTCGGCCGAGGACACCACCGGAATGCCTTTCTCCCGGGCAAAAGCCGTCAGCCGCGCCAAGGCGGGACGGATCTCCCGGGCACCCGGCACGTACAAAGCGCCGGTTTCTTCCATGAAGTCCCGCTGGGTATCCACATTCCAGAAAAACACCTTCTTCAGCTCCATCGTCTATCGTATTTTAATCGTTGTACTTCTTTTCTTTCTCGGGTCTCTCCGGGCGATTTCAACAGCAGACCGTTCTTCTTCCTCTCTTCCCTCTCTCTTTCTCGGCCCTTATCGTGTCGCCCCCTGTTCTTTTATCCAGAATATTAAAACCCGCCGTCCACAGCGGACAGAGTCCGCTTCCGAGCGAAGCGATCACCACTTCTCGGTCAAAGCCTCCACCGCGGTGCAAAGTTCGTCCACCTGCTGCTGGCCGATGGTCAGAGGCGGGAGGAAACGGATCATCGCCGGATTGGATGCCGAGCCGGTAAAGATATGTTTTTTGAGCACGAGATGCTTGCGCAGTTCGGCGATCGGCCGGTCGAATTCGACCCCCAGCATCAATCCCCGACCCTTTACCGCCACCACGTGGGGCAACTCGGCAAAGCGCCGGGCGGCATACGCACCGACACAGGCCGCATTGTCCATCAGGTGTTCGTCCTGCATCACGTCGATCACCGCCAGGCAAGCCGCACACGCCAGGTGGTTTCCTCCGAAAGTGGTGCCCAGCATCCCGTAACGCGCCTCGATGTCGGGAGCAATGAGGATACCGGCGACCGGGAATCCGTTCCCGATCCCCTTGGCGACCGATATGATGTCGGGAGAAATGCCGGCATGCTGGAAAGCGAAGTATTTTCCGGTACGCCCGCAACCGGACTGCACCTCATCGAGGATGAGTTTGGTCCCTGCCGCGTGGCACTCCCGCTGAAGAGCCTGGAGAAATTCGTCGGTGGGAACCCCCATACCGCCTACCCCCTGGATGCCTTCGACGATCACCGCGCAAACATCGCCCTGAGCCAATTCTTTCCGAACAGACTCGATGTCGTTCAAGGGGACGAAGGTGCGCTTTTGGGCGTCGTTTACCGGGGCGACGATCTTGGGATTGTCCGTTACGGCCACAGCTTCCGACGTCCGTCCGTGGAACGAACGGGAGAAAGCCACCACCCGATCCCGCCCGGTGGCGAAGGATGCGAGTTTGATGGCATTTTCATTGGCTTCCGCACCGCTGTTGCACATGAAGAAGGCGTAGTCCTCCATCCCGCTGATGTGTCCCAGACGCTCGGCCAAGGTACGCTGGAGGGTGTTGATGACCGAGTTGGAATAGAACCCCAGGCGGGCAACCTGCCGGGAGATCGCTTCCACATAATGGGAGTGGGCATGGCCGATCGAGATGACGGCATGTCCTCCGTAGAGGTCCAGGTATTGTTCACCGGCGGCATCCCACACGTGGTAACCTTGTCCGCGTACGATGTCCACATCGTACAGAGGATATACATCGAACAGTTTCATTTTCTTATCCTTTGCTTGTCACCCTCTTCCGGCGGGCGTCCCGGTCGGAGGGTCCGATGAACTTTCCCTCCCCGCCTGTTCCGCCCCCGAGCACCGAGGGATTTTTTGTGTTCTTCTTTTTTCTTTCTTTTCTCTCCTGCCTTTTCTTCCGCCTTTTCTCTCCTGCTCTCCCCCCCCCTCCCTCGCGTTCCTCTCAGTTTCTCCCCCTGCGGGCAATCCCGAAAGGCGGACAAGGAGGCAAGTCCGGAAAACCCGGAGACGAATACACCCCGGGAGAGGGAAAAAACGGATCAGAAAGCGGAGCCTTTCAAGTCGAGCCCCATGTCCTCCGGCAGGCCGAACATCAGGTTCATGTTCTGTACCGCCTGACCCGAAGCGCCTTTGATCAGGTTGTCGATCACCGAAGTGATCAGCAGTTTGTTCCCGTGTTTATGCAAGCCCAGGACGCATTTGTTGGTATTGACCGCCATCTTCAGGTGTACCTGCGGCGCGTCAGAAAGCAGGGTGAAGACGGCCGAACGGTAAAAGTCGGCGTAGAGGCGGCGCGCCTGCTCCAGGTCGCCCTCGAAGTCGGTATAGGCCGTGGCAAAGATCCCTCGGGTATGGTTGCCCCGCAGCGGCAGGAAATAGATCTCGTGATCCAGCGAGCCGTTCAGACGGGTCAAGGTCTCCTTTATCTCGCCCAGATGCTGGTGCGTAAAGGGCTTGTAGTACGACAGGTTGTCCGCCCGCCAGGAGAAATGCGTAGTAGCCGAAGGCTTGACCCCCGCTCCGGTAGAACCCGTGATGGCATGGACATGGACATCGCTGTGCAAAAGGCCGTTTGCCGCCAGGGGAGCCAGTGCCAACTGGATGGCGGTAGCGAAACACCCCGGATTGGCAATGTCGTGCGCACGGACGATCTTGGCCCGGTTCACTTCCGGAAGGCCGTACACGAACTTGCGCCCCATGAAACGAGAATCGGCCTTCAGGCGGAATTCGTTCGAAAGGTCAATGATGCGCGTGTGTTCGCAAAACGGGTTTTCCTGGAGGAAATGCCCCGAGTCCCCATGCGCCGTGCAGAGGAACAGGACATCGACCGTGGGATTGACCTGATCGGTAAAACACAGGTCCGTCACGCCCAGCAAGTCGTAATGGATGCTGTGAAGCGGCGCGCCGGCGCTCGAAGTAGAATACACGAAATCCACCTTGACCATCGGGTGGCGCAGGATGATGCGCAGGAGTTCGCCGGCCGTATATCCGGCGCCGCCCACGATCCCTATCTTGAGTTTTCGCTGCGTCTGTTCTATCATTTGTCTATGTCTTCTAAATAAACGTCTTCCAATTGTCCTTGCAACCAACGGGGGCGGGTCGTATCCGCACTGGGAGCCGGCGCCTGCGTGCCTCCCAAAGGCAAACGCCGACGTTTCCACGCCTCGATGCCTCCCTTGAGGTTATACACCATATAGCCCCGCTCGGAGAGCATCTGCGCAGCGCGCGCGCTGCGCACCCCGCTGCGGCAATACACGGCAAAGGGAGTCTTGTGGCTCAGGCTGTCCACCGACGCCCAAAACGCCGCCGTATCGGCCACCGGCAGGTTCAACGCCCCTTTTATATGCTCGTCCGCATATTCCTGCGGGGAGCGCACATCGACCACGTGAACCTTTTTGTTGGAAGTGAGCAACGAATAGAACTGCATCGGCGGCAGGTCCATGTAGCTTTTCCCGCAACCGACCGCCAAAAGCGCGCACACCGCCAGCCCTACTGCCCGGGAGAGGCTTCGACGACCCATCGAGGAGTTCCCTTGCTTATTTTTCGCCCTGGGAACCCTTCACGGCAATACCCTGCTTGTCCAAGCCATTGACGTGGTAATAGATCTTGTTGGGCAGGGCCAGCACCTTGATGAAGCCTTCGGCATCGCGGCCGCTGAAGGCCTTGTTCATCTCGCCGTATTCGCCGTAGCCGGAGTTCATCAGGTCGTACGGCGACTGCACGCCCTCGACCATAAAGGTGTAAGGGCGCAGGATCACTCCCACGCGGCCCGTAACGGAACGCTGCGAATCCTCCAGGAAGGCTTCCATGTTGCGCATCACCGGATCCAGGTATTGGCCCTCGTGCATCAGCATCCCGTAGAAGTCGCCGATCTGCTGTTTCCAGTAAGCCTGCCACTTGGTCATGGTGTGCTTCTCGAGCATGTGGTGCGCCTTGATGATCACCAGTGCGGCGGCCGCCTCGAAACCTACACGGCCCTTGATGCCGATGATGGTATCGCCTACGTGCATGTCGCGGCCGATGGCATAGGCCGAAGCGATCTTTTCCAGTTCGGTGATCACCTGCAGCGGAGACATCTTCTGCCCGTCGAGGCCCACCGGTTCGCCTTTCTCGAAGTCGATGTACACCGTGCGGACTTTCGTCTCGGTGAGTTGGCTGGGATAGGCCTCCTCGGGCAGGGTCTGTTCCGAGTGGAGCGTTTCCACCCCGCCGACCGACGTACCCCAGATGCCCTGGTTGATGGAATATTTCGACTTTTCCCACGAAGCAGCCGCCCCGTGTTCCTTGAGGTAGTCGATCTCCTGCTGACGGGAAAGGGACAAGTCGCGCACCAGGGCGATGACCTCGATCTCGGGGGCCAAAGTCTGGAAGATCATGTCGAAACGCACCTGGTCGTTGCCCGCACCGGTCGAACCGTGCGCCACGGCATGTACGCCGATCTGTTTGGCGTATTCGATGATAGCGATGGCCTGGAATACGCGCTCGGAGCTTACCGAAATGGGATAGGTGTTCCCGCGCAGGACATTGCCGAAGATCATGTAGCGGATGGCCTTGTCGTAAAATTCCTGGGTGATGTCGATGTTGCAGTGCGACACAGCCCCCAGAGCGAGTGCTTTTTTCTCGACCTCCCCGAGCTGCGAGGGGGAGAAACCGCCGGTGTTCACCAGGGCGGTATAGACGTCGTATCCTTTTTCTTCTTTGAGGTATTTTACACAGAACGAGGTGTCCAGCCCGCCGCTGAAAGCCACCAATACTTTCTTTTTCATCTTTTACTGTTGTTTTTCCGTTTGACTCTGGGGGTGGAAGTCCACCACGCCGTTAAAGATACTGATATTTTTCAAAACCTGCTCGTCCGAGGTTGTTTTCGGATCGAAAAGCATTCCGGTGCACAGGCACATGCGCCGGCTGTTGCGGGAAAGCACGTCGAAGTTCACGCAACCCTGGCACCCGCTCCAGAACGTTTCGTCGGTGGTGAGCTCGGAAAAGGTTACGGGCTTGTACCCCAGGTTGGTGTTGAGTTTCATCACGGCCAGCGAGGTAGTGATACTGAATATCTTCGACTCCGGGAAACGCGTACGTGCCAAGAGGAAAGTCGCGTGTTTGATCTTCTTGGCCAAACCCGACATGCGGTACTCCGGCACCACGATAAGCCCCGAGGTGGCCACATACTTTTCGTGTTCCCACGTTTCGATATAGCTGAAGCCCGCAAACTGCCCGTCCCGCGTAAGAGCGATGATGGCCTTGCCGTCCTTCATCTTGTTTTCGATGTACTCCGGTTTGCGCTTGGCGATACCCGTCCCGCGCGCATAGGCGGCCGTTTCGATGGCCTGACAAATAGTGGGCGCATACGGCAGATGCTCCTCAGAGGCCACGAAAACATCGATATCCTTTATGTCCATTCGATGAGAAATATTAAAACGTTGAATTTTTCCTTTGACAATCCGCCCGGGAACGAAAAACTCCACCCGCGGCCTGCACAGCCGTTTCCTTTCGTGTCCAACAATGTTCCAGGGGATAAAATCGTACCAGCCGCTGCGGCATCCACCTACCGCCACACGGCAAAATCATGCCATGGCGCACCCGCGCCTGCATCGGAGCAGCATAGAAAAAACAAACGAAAACGCTTCCTGTCCTTTCATGGTTTCCGGCGGGATCGTCCCGCTATTTGTCCAGCATGGATTACAATGCCGCAAAGGTATAAAAAAACACCGGAATAGCGGATGTGCCAAAGTCTATTTTCACATTATTTCCCGAAATCGCCCGAAAAATCGACCCGATCGACAATCCACCCGCCCGTCGGAAACGGATTTTTCAAAAAAGGGCCTTCCTCCTCCGGCCTCTTCTTCCTCCCCGCCCCGCCAACGAACACCCGGGCGGAGTCCCTCACTTCCCGGCAGAGGCCTTGGACGACGAAGCCGGCAAAGCGACGAGACTGCGCGCCACGGCCTGCGCGATGTCCTCGACCGGACGACCGTCCGATACACCGGTAAACGTCTTTTTGCAGAGCGGGCAAGCGGTGTAAAGCACATCCTGTCCCTTCTCCGTCAGACGGGTGAAGGCATCCTGCGCGATGTCCCTCCGCTGGCGTTCGCCCAGCACCGTATCGGCCAACGAAGCTCCGCAGCACAGCGACCACTTGCCCGATTCGGCCGCTTCGTCCAGATCGCAGATGGCATTGATCACCCGGCGCGGCGCCTGGTACACGCCGCAGCCGCGCCCCAGATCGCAAGGATCGTGGTACGAAGCGCGGATCGGCGTATAACGCACCGTGATGCGCCCGTCCTGGATCAAGCGGTCGATGTACTGGGTATGGTGCAGCACCTCGATGCCCTTGAGGTTGTAGTGCTGGCGGAAGATCCGGTAACAGATCGGGCAGGATGTTACCAAAGTCTTGGCTCCGCTGCGGCGGATCAATTCGGTATTTTTGGCCATCATCGCCTTGGCCGCCTCCACCTGCCCGGCGAGCATCATCGGTCGCCCGCAGCAGATCGTCCCGTCCTTGTCCATGTACGAATACCGGTCGCCGGAGGCCTCCAGGATGGCCAGCATCGGTCCTTCGATCGAGGGCATCGAGCGGGTCATGCAGCCGGCAAAGTACAGCACGTCCGCTTTTTCCACCGCCCGGTCGGGGATGTACGAAAAATCACCCTGCTGTTTGGGAGCCTTCAACTCCCGCACATTCTGCCGCAACCGCACCGAGTCGATCCCCACCGGACAAGCCTCCACGCACCGCCCGCACATCAGGCAGTTCTCGGCCGAAAGGAGCGCCGTGGGATCCTTTTCCCGAAGTTTCCGGATGAAATACACCGAGGTATCTTTCGAAATATGCGCCGCCGAAGAAATCTGACACACGTCGATGCACACCCCGCAACGGGAGCAGGAGTACACCTCGGTCGTGGCATATCCGTCGCCTTTCTTACGGCTGCGGATGCCGGCGTTGCGGAACAAGATGAGCACCACCTCGGTGGGAATGTGCATGAAGCGCGAAAAAGGCAGCACCACGAAAAACATCCCCAATGCGATGGAATACCCCCACCAGAACCCCACTCCCATCATCTCGGGAGCGGCTCCCACCAGATGTCCTACGGTCTTGGTCAGGAAACTCCCCCCCGCGATATTGGCCGTATAGCTCTCGGCCAGCAGCCGCAAGGGGAAAATCAGCCAGAGGGTGTACACCGCGATCCGGTCGGGCATCTTCAGGCGCGTGGTGCGCCGCATGCCCATCGGACGGCTGTTAAAGCGTTTGAACACGGCCATGCCCACCCCGACCAGGACCATCAGCAGGAAAAAGTCCATCAGGAAAAACAGGAACGAACCGCCGAGGGTCAAGTCGGTCTCCTTGGTAAAGTACCGGAAAAAGATGGGGTAATACGGCAGGTTGAAACGGTGTGGGGCATAGATCTTGACCTCCACATGCGCCAGAAGGATCATCATGAACCACCCGAAGGCGATACTCATATGCATGAAGCCCAGCATCTTGTTCCTGCGGAACATCTTCACGTGCAGCAGGCACTCGCGCACCGCCTCCCATCCCGAAACGAAGATCCTGTACGAGAAGATGCTGCGGAAAAAACGCTTGCGATCCGCCCACGAAAGGTCGTGGAGCAACTTGATGAACGAAAACGCGAAATACGAAATGATGTAGATCAGCCCCACCGTAAAGGGGATCACAAACGGGGCGTAACTGAATCTTTCCTGCACTTTACTGTCTCCTTTTTTCGGTTCAACGTGTCTGCAGGGCGCGGGCCAGTTTCACCCATATGCTGCGCAAGTCCACCCCGCGCGGGCACAACATCTGGCATTTGCCGCAGACCATGCAATGTTCCAACTGCTCTTTCAAGCCATCCGTCTGGCCGTAGCGGAGCATCAGCTGCATCCGGCGCGGATTGTGGAGGACGAACTGCCCGGCCGTACATCCGGCCGTGCACGTCCCGCAACCGATGCACAACAACAGACTGTGCTCCTGTCCCGTCAGCTCCCGGGCCAGCGACGTATCCGCCGCATCGAGGTCCAGGCGGTTGCTCTTGGTGAGGGAATATCCGAAGTCGATCATTTTTCTTTCCGATGGGCTGCTATGAAATCCTCGACGGCCTGCGCCGCGCCCAGCGCATCGGCCACCGTTTCCGGAATACTTTTGGGACCGGTGCAGGCACCTGCCAAAAATACCCCCGGCACGGACGAAACGTTCCGTCCGGTATAGACATCCTCGGGTTGGAAGAACCCGTCTTTCCCGCGTTTGATCCCCAGGGCCGAAGCCACGCGCTCGGTATCCGAGGGGGCCGTCATCCCGGCCATGAGCACCAGCATATCGACCGAGAGGTGCAGGGTCTTGTCGGCCAAGGTGTCTTCCACCTTCAGCACCACGCGTTTTTCCATATCTTCGGCTGCTTCGCACAACCTTCCCCGCACGAAACGCACCCCGTAGAGCGTCTGGGCATTGAAGTACATGTCCTCGAAATGCAGGTCGTACATCCGAAGGTCCATGTAAAAACAAAACGCCTCCGCCTCGGGATAGAGCTGCTTGATCTCGCTGGCCTGCTTGACCGCCGTCGCGCAACACACCTTGGAGCAATACCGGTTGCCGATCTTTTCGTCCCGGCTTCCCACGCAATGCACGAACCCCACCCGACGCGGGACTTTCCCGGCGCGGGTAAGGACCTTCCCGGCCGAGAACATCGCTTCCAGATCGGCCGAAGTATAGACATTGTCGTAGATCCCGTATCCGTACTCCTCTTTCAGATGGGCGTCGAAGAGGGAAAAACCGCTGGCCACCACCACTGCCCCGCCGTGTACCGTCGTCCCGTCGGAGAGCCGGACGGAAAACTCGCCCGCACCCCGATCCATCTGCAGGATCGACACCCCGGTACGCACTTCCACCCCGGCGACTCCATCGCGCAGGTGCCGCAGTACGTCGGCCGCATGACGCCCCTCGGGGAACAAGCGGTCCCACGCCGCTACATTGCCGCCCAACTCGTTTTTCTTCTCGATCAGGTGTACTCCGTAACCTTTCCTTGCCAGGGACGCCGCCGCCGTCATTCCGGCCACCCCGCCCCCGATTACGATCACATTCTCCATGTATTGCGTTTACAAAGCGTTATTCTTTTTCTCTCCCCCCCGTCCGCCGACATTTCTTGGCTTCGGCCGCCATTTTCCCGAACCTTGTCCAGTTCCTTCGCCTTCTCACCTCCTTCTCTCACCCCGTTCTCTCGTCCGCAGCCGGGTCTATCGCATTTCTCACGTACCCCGGTTCCCCACAGGCTTACAGGCCGCAGCCGCACACTTTCAAGTAAGTGGGCGCCTCGGGATGCCCCAGGTCTTTTCCTTCCAGCCCTTTGAACTTGGCTTTCGGATCGTACTCCACGCCCATCCGGTCCAGAAGCGGTTCGACCGTTACCTGGTGGGTCTGCAATCCCAGGTCCCACGGGTCGTACCCCAGCACCAGACCGGCCAATTCCTCGTAGGTGAGCACCGGGATGCCGTACCCGTTGCGGCCGTAGGTCTTGCCTTCCATCTCGGAAATGACGTACTGCCAACGGTCCATGAAATACGGGCAACCCGGGCAGTTGGTGATGATCACATCGGGGTGGTACGGTTCCATCGAGTCGAATTTCTTTTTCGTATTCGACACGCAATACCCCCGGTTGGCCCGCACCAGATACTGCCGGAAACCGAAACCGCAGCAATGCCTGCGCTCGGGGTAATCGACGATCTGCCCGCCCCACGTCTCGGCCATGCCCGAAAGCACGCAAGGGTACTCCGCCCCTCCGACCCCTTTCGAAGGGAACATCTTGGCGTAATGGCACCCGATGTGCTCCACCACGCGAAGCGGTTCGCCGGTATCCTTGTCCACCAGGCGGTATTTCGCCCGGGCGGCGATCTCGTCCTTCAAGCGGTACACGATGTCGCTGGCATGCGCCACGCATTTGGGCAGGACCAGTTCCCGTCCGGTAGCCTTGCGCAAGTGGTCGGCGATGCGCTCGCGCACCTGGGGATAATGTTTCCAGGTCTCCAAAAATTCGGAGTACAAGCCGAAGGAAGTGATGCACGAAACCGCCAGATTTTCATAGCCGGCCTCCGCCATCAGGGCAAACTGCCGCGCTACGATGGTCATGCTGGTCTCCAACGGGATCACATCGCTGTGATAACCGATGCCGCTGCAGGTGGTATGGTGGGGGTTCTCGTAAATATCCTTGCCCAGATCGTCCCGCAGGATCTTCAGGAACATCTGTTCCGAAGCCGGAAAGAATGTCTGACGGATGCAACTGCGCACGTAAAAATACCGATCGTCGGGGATCTCCTTCTGGTACTCCTTCCAGATGCGGCGTTTCCCCGTCTTCTGGTCGCAGAGTTCTTGGCCGTTATTTTCCATAGTCTTCCATGCAAATGATCATAAAAAAATGCCGCCCTTACCGGCTGTGGCAACCGCTGTTGGTGGCATAAACCAGGTCGAGGTACTCCTGGTCGGTCAGTCCCATCTCACGGGCCTTGGCCGCAGAAGCCTCCTCTATTTTTTCAAAGCGGGCCTTCCCGCCCGTTACTTCAAAGATCCGGTCGAGTTCCTCGAGCGACTCCCGGGGAATGCGCCGCATCGGTCCGGGGCCGTCCCCGTCCAGGTTGGCGCCCAAGCGCGCGAAGATATCGACCATGTTGTCCCGCTCCCACTTCCACACCGGGCCGGTTTCGGGATGCCGGGCTTCGTCCATCAGGTGCGGGGTCACACAATATCCCTCACGCAGGATGTTCTCGCCCACGGAGCGTTTGATGGCCAACTGCTGCCGGCCTTTTTCCGAATCTACGAAAAAGCCCTCGTCCTGGGAGAGCGACCGCAAGGCCTGGATGATGAGCCCCGGGGCATTGCGCCGCGGGCAACGCGTTACGCACGACATGCACTCTCCGCAGTACCAAATGGTCTCGCTGCGCAACAGGGCTTCGATCTGCGCATCGTCCTTGGTTTGAACGATATTGACGATCTTTTTGGGGTCGTAGTCGTAAAATTCGGCGGCCGGACATACCGCCGAACAGGTCCCGCAGTTGATACAGGCCACCATGCCTTCCTGCAGACGCACGTCCTGGCTCAACTTATCGTACAGTCTTCCCATCGGTTTTCCTGTTTTTTGCGTTCCAAAATTACGGATAATATCCGAGGTACGGAGGTATACATAATATTTTTTTATCGTATATTACTTTTATTTATGACCTGTTTTCTCCCCGACTCCCGCAAGATTTTTGAAGAAAAACGCCGCTGCGAGGACTTCGGAGGGATGAAGCCCTTTTATTAACACTCTCAAAAATAAAGAAAAAGAATAAAACCGGCGCGTATTTTCCCGGGTTTTTCAAACCGACGATTATTGCGTACCTTTGTCCGGTTTCCCGACGGGAAACCGGATGAAACGACAGGAAAGAAACATCACACCAAAAACCTACCAAGAAAATGAAAGCATACGTATTCCCCGGACAGGGAGCCCAGTTCTCCGGGATGGGAGCCGACCTTTACCAGAAATCGGCGGCCGTAAAAGCCTTGTTCGACCGCGCGGACGAGATCCTCGGTTTTCCCTTGAGCCAGACCATGTTCTCCGGCAGCGACGAAGAGTTGCGCCAGACCAAAGTAACCCAACCGGCCGTATTCCTGCATTCGGTAGCCCTGGCCAAAGCGCTGGGCGAAGGATTCCAACCCGAAATGGTAGCCGGGCACTCCCTGGGCGAATTTTCCGCCCTGGTAGCCGCCGGAGCGATGAACTTCGAGGACGGACTCCGCCTGGTATCCAAACGCGCCATGGCCATGCAGAAAGCCTGCGAAGCCGTACCTTCGACGATGGCGGCCGTACTGGGACTGCCGGATGAAAAAGTAGAAGAAATCTGCCAGGCCACCCCGGGTGTGGTCGTAGCCGCCAACTACAACTGTCCCGGCCAGTTGGTCATCTCGGGAGAGATCCCGGCCGTAGAAGCCGCCTGCGAAGCTGCCAAAGCCGCCGGAGCCCGTCGCGCCCTGCGTCTGCCGGTAGGCGGTGCCTTCCACTCGCCGCTGATGGAACCGGCCCGCGAAGAACTGGCGCGCGCCATAGCCGAGACCGATTTCCACGCCCCGGTATGCCCCGTGTACCAGAACGTCTCGACCCACGCCGAGACCGATCCCGAAACGATCAAAAAGAACCTCATCGCCCAGCTGACCGCCCCGGTAAAATGGACCCAGAGCGTACGCCACATGGTAGCCGACGGCGCTACGGTCTTCGTAGAAGTAGGCCCGGGCAAGGTGCTCCAGGGGCTGGTAAAAAAGATCGAGCCGTCCGCAGAGGCTTACTCCGCTACGATCGAATAATTAAAGGGATTTTTCCCTTTCGCAAAAACCCGGTATGGCAAGTCTTCTGCCATGCCGGTTTTTTTTGCCGGCAAAAGGAGCATTCGCAAAAACGGCCTATCTTTACCAAAAGAAAAAGTCCTCCTTGTTACATTTACCCAACCAACCGCGCGAGACCCATGAAAAAACTCCTGATTGCCCTTCTGTGTTTTTTGCCGGCACTCCTCCCGGCACAGAATGCTCCTGAAACACCCGCCGAAACATCCGCTTCAGACGTACAGTCCGAATGGCCGCAAGGCGAACCTTTCGCTGCCGTGGAAGAGATGCCGCAATTCCCCGGCGGAGAAAAAGCGATGTACGAATGGCTGTACGCCCATCTGAACTACCCGGAGTCCGCCCGCGAGCGCGGGGTAGCCGGCAACGTATGGATACGCCTCGTAGTATCCGAAACAGGGAAAGTGAAAAACGCCAAGGTCGCGCGGGGCATCGACCCGGAATGCGATGCCGAGGCGCTGCGCACGGTACGTTCGATGCCCGACTGGATCCCCGGCCGACAAAACGGCCAAAAGGTCCCGGTGTACTATACCCTTCGGATCGTTTTCATGCCCAGTCGATGACCGGAAAAACACACAAAAAAATCCCCGCACCTTCCGGTGCGGGGATTTCCTTATAAAAAGGGTTTGGGTTATTTCACTTCCTCGAAGTCCACGTCCTGCACATTGTCGGCCTTGCCGTTGGACGAGGCGGACTGGGCCCCGGTGTCGGCAGCGCCCGAAGCGGACTGGCTTCCGGCGTTGTTCTGCTGGTTGGCATAGAGCTCCTGACCGGCTTTCTGAAGGGCAGCGTTGAGTGCATCGATGTCCTTGTCGATCTGGGCCATATCCTGGCTTTCATGCGACTTCTTCAATGCCTCCAGTGCGGTATTGACTTCGGCACGGGTTCCTTCCGACACCTTGTCGCCCCATTCCTTGAGCTGTTTCTCGGTCTGGAAGACCATTCCGTCGGCCAGGTTCAGCTTGTCGGCCTTTTCACGCGCCTTGCGGTCTTCCTCGGCATGTGCTTCGGCTTCTTTCTTCATCCGTTCGATCTCTTCCTTGGACAAGCCGGAGGATGCCTCGATACGGATATCCTTCGAAGCACCGGTAGCCTTATCCTTGGCCGTTACGTGGATGATACCGTTGGCGTCGATATCGAATTCCACCTCGATCTGAGGTACGCCGCGCGGAGCGGGAGCGATGCCGTCCAAGTGGAACTTGCCGATCGTCTTGTTGTCTTTGGCCATCGGGCGTTCACCCTGCAGTACGTGTATCTCGACCGAAGGCTGGTTGTCCACAGCCGTGGAGAACACCTCGGATTTCTTGGTCGGGATGGTCGTATTGGCCTCGATGAGTTTGGTGAACACACCGCCCATCGTTTCGATACCCAAGGACAGCGGAGTAACGTCCAGCAACAGGATGTCTTTCAAGGCTTCGTTGTCGCCGGAAAGCACGCCTCCCTGAATGGCCGCACCGACAGCCACTACTTCGTCCGGGTTGACGCTCTTGGACGGTTTCTTGCCGAAGAACTCTTCTACCACAGCCTGCACGCGGGGGTTACGCGTCGAACCACCCACCAGGATGATCTCGTCGATTTCCTCCTTCTTCAGCCCGGCATCCTCCAGTGCTTTCTGCATCGGCGGGATGGTACGGGCAACCAGGTCGTCGGTCAACTTGTCGAACTGCGATACGGTCAAAGGCATCACCAGGTGTTTAGGACCTTCGGCATTGGCCGTGATGTACGGAAGGTTGATCTCGGTTTTCGGCGAGGAAGAAAGTTCGATCTTCGCTTTCTCGGCGGCCTCGCGGATACGCTGCATCGCTTGAGGATCTTTCCGCAGGTCGATGCCCTCGGCTTTCCGGAATTCCTCCACCACCCAGTCGATGATGCGGTTGTCGAAGTCATCACCTCCCAGGTGCGTATCGCCGTTGGTGGAGATTACCTGGAACACGCCGTCGCCCAGCTCTAGGATGGAGATATCGTACGTACCGCCACCGAGGTCATATACGGCGATCCGCTTGTCGCTGGCTTTCTTGTCCAAGCCGTAGGCCAGGGCGGCAGCCGTAGGCTCGCTGATGATGCGCTCTACCTTCAGTCCGGCGATCTCACCGGCCTCCTTGGTGGCCTGACGCT
>DVLY01000062.1 GCA_018715295.1 Candidatus Merdimorpha stercoravium
TTCCATTTCTTTTCAAAATCTCGCGGTATTTTTGCTTTCGAAAGCTCAAGCTTCGGTATGAAAATACTCATCGTTGAAGACGAACCTTCGCTGCGCGAACTGATGCAGCGCACCCTCGCCGGCGAACGCCACGTGGTCGAAACGGCCGGTACGTACGCCCAGGCGGAAGAAAAACTGGGTACTTACTCATACGACTGCGTCCTGCTGGACATCATGCTGCCCGACGGCAGCGGCCTGGACCTGCTCAAAGAGCTCAAGGCACACGGCCGCCGCGAAAACGTGATCATCCTCTCGGCCAAAGACTCGATCGAGGACAAGATCCTCGGACTGGAACAGGGAGCGGACGACTACCTGCCCAAACCTTTCCACCTGATGGAACTCTCGGCCCGCATCCGCAGCGTGGCCCGGCGCAGCCGCGGCGGTGGACAACGGGGCATCGTCGTGGGCAATGTCCACCTCGACCCGGAAAGTTTCCGGGTCGAGGTGGACGGCCGGGAAGTCCCCCTGTTGAAAAAGGAATTCGACATCCTGGCCTATTTCCTCCAGCGTCCGGGACACCTGGTCGACAAATCGGTGCTGGCCGAGGCCGTCTGGGGCGACCATGCGGACCAGGCGGACAATTTCCACTTCGTCTATGCCCAGATGAAAAACCTGCGCCACAAACTCTCCGAGGCCGGGGCGGACATCGAGATCAAGGCTGTCTACGGCTTCGGCTACAAACTGATCGAGAACCCCCGTCCGTAACCCCCCAGCTCTTTCCACCATGAAACTCATCTTCCGCATCGCCCTGCGCCTTTCGGCCGCCCTGCTGCCCTTGCTGGCTCTTTGGGCCGGTTTGTTCTACTACGCACTGATGGGACAGATACGCGACGAGACGGACGATGCGCTGTGGGACTACTCGGAACTGGTTATCCTCAGGATGCTGGGCGGGGAACGCCTGCCCCAGCTCAACGAAGGCTCGAACAACAGCTATTCCATCACCCCGGTGGATTCGCTCTACGCCGCCACGCATCCCCGGCTGGAGTACTACGACGCCGAGGTCTATATCCCCGAAAAGGAAGAAACCGAACCCGCCCGGGTGATGACCACCCTCTTCCAGGACGAGGACGGGCTGTACTACGAACTGAAAGTGGCCACCCCCACCTTTGAAAAGGACGACCTGCTGGCGACCATCTTCGGTTGGGTGGTATTCCTGTACCTGGTCCTGCTTGTTACCGTGATCGGGATCACGATCCTGGTGTTCCAGCGCAGCATGCGCCCGCTGTACGACCTGCTGGAATGGCTGGACGACTACCTCCCGGGCGGGAAGAACCGCCCTGTGCCCAACCGGACCCGCATCGAGGAGTTCCGCCGGCTCAACCTCGCCGCCCAACAGGCGGTCGACCGCTCCGAAGCGCTGTACCAACAGCAGAAGCAATTCATCGGCAACGCCTCCCACGAACTGCAGACCCCGCTGGCCGTATTGAGCGGGCGGATGGAATGGCTGCTGGATCACACGGAACTCACCGAAGAACAAATGGGCGAAGTGTTGCAGATGCAGCGCACGCTCAAGCACCTCTCCCGCCTGAACAAAACCCTGTTGCTGCTCACCAAGATCGACAACCGCCAGTTCCCCGAAAGCACCACGGTGGACATCGCCGCCCTGGTACGCGAACAGCAGGAACTCTACGGCGAGATTTTCTCCGCGCGAGACATCCATTGGAGTGTTTCCCTGCCGGAGTCCTTCCCGGTACGGATGAACAAGTCGCTGGCCTCGGTGCTGGTAACCAACCTGATGAAGAACGCCTGCCTGCACAGCGAACCCGGTGCCGAAGTGCAAGTGCGCCTCGAAAACCGCACCCTGACCGTATCCAACCCAGGTGCCGCCCCCTTGGACCAGGAGCAAGTTTTCAAGCGGTTCTACCAAGGCGCCAAAAAAGAAGGTTCGAACGGACTGGGACTGGCGCTGGTAAAGGCCGTTGCGGACTATTACGGGCTTTCCATCGCCTACCGCTTTCTGGAGGGACGGCATTGTTTTTCGGTCTCGTGGCCCTGAAACAAAGTTTTTCCCCCAGCCCCCGCCCCCCCGTCTCACCCTTGCCTTGTAAAGTGAATTCTTCCCCCGGCGGAACTTTCCCCAAGGTCCCCGCCGTCCGTCCGGGCTTTTGCGGAAGGGCGCTCTGCCAACCGATATTTTTACTGCCGAAATTCCTCCCCGCTCCCGAAAGGGAATGTCCTCTCCTTATAACTTATAAAGGGGATGCAAAAACGGTTCGGGGCAGCGCCTTGGAAAAGGGAAAAAGTGGCGGGGAACAAAAAAATTCATTTTTTTTGCCCAGTGGCCGAAAATTTCAAATCCGTTACAAAATCGCTCCGGAACTTTGTGCCATCAAAAGAAAACAATTGTCCAACCAAAAAAAGAAAAAAAACATGAAAAAACTGATGATTCTCCTCGCTGGCTTGTTCCTCTGCTCCGCTCCGGTAGCCTACGCCGACAACGACAAACCCATCACGGTCGACCAACTGCCCGAAAAAGCGCAGCAGTTCCTCCGCCAGCACTTCCCCAATGAAAAGGTATCCTTGGCCAAATCCGAACGCGACTTTCTGGAACTGACCTACGAGGTGATCTTTACCAACGGCATGAAGGTCGAATTTACCAAAGACGGCCAGTGGAAAGATGTCGATTGCCGCTATGCAAGCGTTCCCAAAGCCATCGTCCCGGCACAGATCGCCCAAAAAGTTCAGGAACTCTATCCCGAGACAACCATTCGGCAGATCGACCGCGACAGCCGCGACTACGAAGTGAAACTGTCCAACGGCCTGGAACTGACCTTCGACCTGAAGTTCAACCTGATCGACATCGACGACTAACCCCGACCGAGAGGGAGGCTTTGCGCCTCCCGAGACAAAAACCGGGGGCTTTCCTTTTCAGGAAAGCCCCCGGTTTTTCGTTTGCCGCAACCCGAGCGGCTGCGCTGTTGTCGCCTGAAGGCGGCTTCGTTTCTCACTCTTTCACCACCGGGTCTTTCAGCTTGGCAGCGGCGTAGTGGTTGAAGAAGTCGGCCTGGGAGTCGAATTCCAGCACTTTCTGATGGTCGTCCAGGGCGTTCTTGATCGCTTCCCGGGAATGGAAACTGGAATACTCCGAAAAGGCAAATCCGCGCAGGATGGGTTTGAAACCGTAGATATTGCGCAGGTGCTGAAGCACATACACCACTCCATCCACGTCGTAAGCGTAGATCTTGTTGGGCTCGATGGCTTTGGGTTGTTTGAGTTCGATCATGTCGGTATCGTTTTTTGTTAGTGCCTCCTGTCAAAAGAGGGACTAATTTACGCATTCTCCCCTGCAAAACCAAACGCAGTGCGCAGTTTTTATTTTCCCCACCGACGAGCCATCGCCCCGAAGAATGCTCCTTGCGGGAAGGAAAGTGCGGTCTATCGCAACGGAAGATACCGCAGCAGAGTGACCGCCAATACGCCGATCGACCCGGATAAGAGGATAGAAAAGACCTGCCTTCTCATTCTTTTCCTTTCAAACGGAATAAAAACAATACCGGATTGTCTTCTTCTTTTACCGTAGACAATACTTCCTCGTATCGTTGAACCACACTTGCCTCCAAAGCCTCGGGATACTTGGAAAACTGCTCCAACAAAAAGGAACGGGACGCAAGAAGACTGTACGCATCCTTCACATGGACAATCCTGTCCCCTTGCGAAAACTTCAAACTGATATTTTCAAAGGGGAAAGCCGATATTTTTTCCGCGGCGACCGTCGTCTGTTCGCGTACATCATAGATCACGGTATAGGACTTCACCCCCAACTGCACACAAAAAAACAAGTAGTCTTCTGCATGGGATATGTACTCGGGAAATAAAATATACTTGTTTTTCAAGCCATTTTTCAGAATATAGCTCGCAGGTTGGTCAAAGTATTCCGCCGGCAATTTTTTCCCGCAAAAATCCAACTGGCATCGAGGGGAAATGC
>DVLY01000063.1 GCA_018715295.1 Candidatus Merdimorpha stercoravium
GCCCCCTTTTTGCCCCCGCCTGACGGCTTGCCCGCCCGGTTGGTTGCCACAGACGCTGTCAATCCTTCAGTCCGATGCTCTTTTTGATCTCGGAGAGTTTTACCAACGCCTCCACCGGCGTGAGGCTGTTGATGTCGATGCCCTTGAGCTGCTCCTTGATATTGACCAGCGTGGGGTCGTCCAACTGAAAAATGCTCAACTGGATGTTGTCCGAAGAAGGTATTGCGGGGACAGACACCTTCCGGGCCTTTTTCGCCGCCGTCCCCCCGGCCACGCTTCCCAGTTGGGAGCGTTCCATCTGCTGCAGGATCTGCGTGGCGCGTTCGATCACCGGAGCCGGCATGCCCGCCATCTGCGCCACATGGATCCCGAAACTGTGGTTCGAACCGCCCGGCTGGAGTTTGCGGGTAAAGATCACCTGGTCGCCGACCTCGCGCACCGACACGTTGAAATTGTGAATGCGGGGGAACGAGTCGGCCATCTCGTTGAGTTCGTGGTAATGGGTGGCGAAAAGCGTCTTGGGCCGCTGGCGCGACTGATGCAGGTACTCGGCAATGGCCCACGCGATGGAAATGCCGTCGTAGGTACTCGTGCCGCGGCCTATCTCGTCCAGGATGATCAGGCTGCGCTCCGAGATATTGTTCAGGATGTTGGCCGTCTCGTTCATCTCGACCATGAAGGTCGATTCGCCCGAGGACAGGTTGTCCGACGCCCCCACCCGGGTGAAGATCCGGTCGACCACCCCGAGACGGGCGCTGCGCGCCGGCACATAGCTGCCCGTCTGCGCCATCAGGCAGATCAGGGCCGTCTGGCGCAGCAGGGCGGACTTACCGGACATATTCGGTCCGGTGATCATCATGATCTGCTGCGTCTCCCGGTTGAGGGTAACGCTGTTGGGGATGTACGGCTCTTCGGGCGGCAGGCGCCGTTCGATGACCGGATGGCGGCCGTCGATGATCTCGATGTCGGTGGTCTGGTCCACCTGGGGACAACAGTACTGGTATTGCTGGGCGACCGAGGCCATCGAAAGCAGGCAATCGGTCTCGGCCACCACGCGGGAATTTTCCTGAATGGCGGCGATGTACTTCCCGCACTGCTCCACCAAGGCGGTGTAAAGGCGGGATTCGATCTGGGCGATGCGGTCCTCGGCGCCGAAGATCTTGGCTTCGAATTCCTTGAGTTCGGGAGTGATGTAGCGTTCGGCCGAGACGGTGGTCTGCTTGCGGATCCAGTCGGAAGGCACCTTGTCCTTGTGCGTATTGCGCACCTCGATGTAATAGCCGAACACGTTGTTGAACCCGATCTTGAGCGAGGAGATGCCGGTGCGTTCGGCCTCCTGCTCGATGATGCCCGAGAGGATCGCCTTGTTGGAATGCAGCATCGTGCGCAGTTCGTCCAGCTCGGCATCGGCCCCCTGGGCGATCACCCCGCCCTTGGACAACTGGGCGGGCGCATCCGCGGCCAGAGTGCGGCGGATCGCGGCGCAGAGTTCGCCGCAGCCGTCCACCGCCTGGGACATCTGCACCAACAGGGGGCTGTCGCCCGCCTGCCCGAGGATGTTTTTCATCGGGGTGCCGACTTCGAGCGAAGCGCACAAGGCGGAAAGCTCCTTCGGGTTGATGCGCCCCGTGGCCACCTTCCCCGCCAGGCGCTCCATGTCGGCCACCGAAGCGATGTAGCGACGCAGTTCGTCCGCCTTTTCCTCCTGCGAAAGGAAGTATTTTACCGCTCCCTGCCGGCCGCGGATCGCCTCGACGTCCTTGAGCGGGAGCATGAGCCAGCGGCGCAGCATCCGCGCTCCCATCGGGCTGATGGTGCGGTCCAGCACATCGAGCAAGGTGGTGGCGTTTTCACTGGGCGAGGAGAGGATCTCCAAGTTGCGCGCCGTAAAACGGTCGAGCCACACGTACGTATCGCTCTGTATACGGGCTATGCGGGAGATATGGTCGATGCGGTTGTGTTCGGTCTGGCGCAGGTACTCCATCACTGCCCCGGCGGCGGCGATGCCGTCGGACATCCGGTCGATGCCGAAGCCCTTGAGGGAACGGGTCTTGAAATGATTCTGAAGGGTCTCCCGGCCGAAACTCTCGGAAAAAGCCCAGTCGTCCAGCATGTACGTACGATAGGAGGTGCCGAAGACCTCGCGGAAGCGGACCTTCATTCGCCGCTCGTGCAGCACTTCACTGGGGGAAAACGTTTCGAGCAGTTTGACGGCCTGCCCCTGCGGGCCTTCCGAGATGAGGAATTCCCCGGTGGAAACGTCCAGGAAAGCTACGCCGACCCCTTTCTGCCCGAAATGCACCGCCGCCAGGAAGTTGTTCCGACCCGAGGCGAGCACCTGATCGTTCATCGCCACCCCGGGGGTAACGAGCTCCGTTACGCCGCGTTTGACGATCTTTTTGGCCAGTTTCGGGTCTTCCAACTGGTCGCACACCGCTACCCGCCGGCCGGCCAGCACCAGTTTGGGCAGATAGGTGTCGATGGCGTGGTATGGGAAACCGGCCATCGCCGTTTCGGTGGGAAGTCCGGCGCTGCGCTTGGTGAGCACAATGCCCAGGATGCGGGAACACTCCACCGCATCCTGCCCGTAGGTTTCGTAAAAATCGCCCACCCGGAACAACAACACCGCATCGGGGTGTTTGGCTTTTATGGCGTTGTACTGCGCCATCAAGGGGGTTTCGGTCGTTTGTTTTGCCATCGTGGTCTGCTCTTTTCCTCCACGAAGTTAAGAAAATTTCCGTCCCTGCCAATGCCCGCCGGAGCGCATTTTGGCGATGATCTCGCGTTGGATCTCGGGCACGCGCCACTCCAGCCCCCAATCGGGAGCAAGGCGATACCGGGGCGGGGTCTCGGAGATGAAACGCTCCACCGGCAGGTCGGGACGAAGGCGTTCGAGCACTTCGATGATGAAATCTTCGTACTCCTCCCGGTGCTCGAAAAGATGGATCCCTGCCCGATCGCCCTGCAACCAGCGCTTTGCCAGCGGCGTGTCGCGCATAAGCTGGAGCTGATGGAATTTTACGGCCGAGAGGGGAAGCTCGTTGATCTGCCGCACGGAATCCAGTTCCCGCTGCCGCCCGGTAAGTCCGAAGAGAAAATGCGCAGCGGTGTGAAGCCCCCACCGAGCCGTACGCCGGATCGCGCCCCGGGCCGCGGCGTAGTCGTGCCCCCGGTTTACCTGCGCCAGGACATCGTCATAGACGCTTTCCACGCCGTACTCGATGCTGACGAAATGCGTGCGGGACAGGGTGGCGAAAAAATCGAGCATGGCCTCGTCCATGCAGTCGGGGCGGGTGCCTATCACCAGGCCGGAGATGGCGGGATGGGACAAGACCCGGGCATAGAGATCCCTGAGGTGATCGGGATCGCCGTAAGTATTGGTATAGGCCTGGAAGTAGGCGACGAATCGGGCACTGCGGGGATAGCGTTTGCGCAAGAACCCGATCCCTTCCTCGATCTGCACGTCGATGTCCGCGTGGTGGGTATAAAACGGGACGAAGGCTTCGTTGTTGCAGAAAGTGCAGCCTCCGGTGCCCACCCGCCCGTCGCGGTTGGGGCAAGTAAATCCCCCGGAGAGCGACACTTTCTGCACGCGCCCGCCGAAACGCTCCTTGAGCCTTTCGGCCGCGCTGTTGTACGGAAGGGCATCGCCCCAGGGAAAGCTCTCGGGAATCATCTTCGCATGGCGGTTTTACAAACGGTTAGAACAAGGCATGCCCCACCGAAGCCGCCGCCACGGCATACAGGGCCGCCGTCTCGGTGCGCAGCCGCGCCTGCCCCAGCGAAACCGGCACATACCCCGCCTTGAGCGCCTCGTCGAGTTCTTCGGGGGTGAAGTCGCCCTCGGGACCTATCAGGACGATGCTGTCCTGCGAGCGCGCCAACAAGGGAGCCGCCTGCTGGCGTTCCCCCTCCATACAGTGAGCCATCAGAAGGCAGGCGGAAGACGACGCCGTCTGGCGGAGAAACGTCCGGAAGTCGGTCGGAGGGTCGAGCTGCGGGAAGGTCGCCTTGAGGGACTGCTTGCCGGCCGAGACGATGATCTTTTCCCCCCGGTCGCGGTTGTACACCCTCCGTTCGCTGCGGGCGCAGATAAGCGGAGTGATGCGGTCCACGCCGATCTCGGTGGCTTTCTCGAGCAGCCACTCCATCCGGTCGTTGGATTTGGTGGGTGCTACGGCGATGTGAAGGCGGTAGGGACGCCGCTGGTCGTCCTCCAGGGTCTGCTCCACGCGTACCGAGACCCCCGAGGGGCTTGCCAGGGCGATCCGTCCGCGCACCATCACGCCCCGTCCGTTGGTCGCCAGGAGGGTTTCGCCTTCGACCATCCGCAGGACTTTGACCACATGGTGGCTTTCATCCTTGTCCAGGGTGAAAAACTCCCCGGAGGGGAGCAGGGAGGGAGCGTAAAAGAGTTGCATATCCGGGAAAAGTGTTTTCTTCTCTAAAGCGAATACCGCGCCTGCGCCACGGCGGACTCGTCGGTGAACTGCCCTCGGAGGTACTTGAAATACCCCGTTACGGCGATCATCGCGGCATTGTCCGTGGTAAATTTGAGGGCAGGCAGGTGCAGGACGATCCCCTGACGGGAAGCGGCCTGCTGCAAAGCCTCGCGCAAGCCCGAGTTGGCCGAAACGCCGCCGGCGATGGCGGCCTCGCGGAGGCCGGTCTGCCGGAGGGCCCGCAGGAGTTTGGAGACCAGTATGTCCACGATCGTCCCCTGTACCGAAGCGCAAAGGTCGGCCAGGTGTTCCCGGACGAAATCGGGGTCTTCCTTTTCCTTTTTCTGCAAAAAGTACAGCACCGAGGTCTTGAGCCCCGAGAAACTGAAATCCAGCCCGCCCGGTTCGGGACGGGAAAAGGAGAAGGCCTTCGGATCGCCCTCCCGCGCCAGGCGGTCGATGTGCGGTCCGGCCGGATAGGGCAAGGAAAGCATCTTGCCGATCTTGTCGAAAGCCTCGCCCGCCGCATCGTCGATGGTCGAACCCAGGACGGTCTGTTCCAGGTAGTCGTCCACCCGCACGATCTGGGTGTGTCCGCCGCTGACGGTCAGGCACAGGAACGGGAAACGCGGCGCGGGGCGGCCGCTGCCGTCCTCCACGAAATTGGCCAGGATGTGCCCCTGCATGTGATTGACCTCGATCAAGGGAATCCCCAGCGCGACCGAAAGGCTCTTGGCAAACGAGGTGCCCACCAAAAGCGAACCCATCAGGCCCGGTCCGCGCGTAAAAGCGATGGCGGTTAGGTCCTCTTTGCGTATATTTGCCTGTCTGATGGCCGCATCGACCACCGGGACGATATTCTGCTGGTGGGCGCGCGAAGCCAGTTCGGGGACCACGCCTCCCCAGAGTTCGTGGACTTTCTGCGAGGCGATGACGGTGGAAAGCAACTGCGTACCGCGCACCACGGCCGCAGAGGTGTCGTCGCAGGAGGATTCGATGCCCAGGATAACGGGCTGCTCAAGTGTTGTCATGGGACAAAAATACGAAAAAAGATGGACGCATGGATTGACACCCTCAACTTCAACGGTCTGCTCATCGGAGCTTTGACTTTTCTGATCATCGGCGCTTCGCATCCGGCGGTGATCAAAGGCGAATACTATTTCGGGACCCGCATCTGGTGGGCCTTCCTGCTGCTGGGGCTGCTCGGGATTGCCGCCGCAGTGTACGTGCAGGACATCACCCTGTCGGCTCTTTTGGGCGTATTTGCCTTCACCTGCCTGTGGGGCATCAAGGAGATCTTCGAACAACAGGAACGGGTGCGCAAGGGCTGGTTTCCGCGCAATCCCCGGCGCAAGTATCCTTTCGACCCCTCCGACGAGCACCCCGGCGAAAAATAACTTTCCGGGAGGAAACTACAGAAAATGAAAAGGCCGATACGTACCGTTATCCTCAACGGTTCACCCCGTCCCCGGGGGCTGATCTCCCGGATGATGGAACACGCCGCAAAGACCATCGGCGGCGAAGTCTCGCTGCTTACCCCTTCGCGGATGCACATCCAGCCCTGTACCGGCTGCATGGCCTGTCGGCGCGAGGGCGTATGCCGCCTGCCCGAGGACGATGCGCACCGCGCCGCAGAACTCCTGCGCCAGGCCGATCTCATCGTCGTGGGAACGCCGGTTTATTGGGCCAACATGAGCGGCCCGCTCAAGGTGCTTTTCGACCGTCTGGTGCCCGTTTTCATGGGCAAGGGGGCGCACGGGTTGCCGCAGAAGAAACTTCGGGGACGTAGGGGAATCGTCGTAACGGCCTGTACGACCCCGTTCCCTTTCGACCGGCTTTTCGGGCAGAGCAGCGGCGCAGGACGTGCCGTGGGAGAAATCCTTCGCGCCGGCGGAGTGAAGGTACGCCGTGTGCGGGTGGCCGGGACGCGGGGACGGCGGCATGTCCCGCCGCCGGGGGCTCTCGGCCGCATGTCGCGTTTGCTGGTCCGCTTTCGAAACGAATGGGAGAACCGCTGCTGGCAAGGCATGGAAAAAGGCGCCTGCCGAAAAGAAGAAATGTCGCAGGCGCCTTTCAGGGATCAAAAATCTATTAAAAAATATACAACATCAATCATCCATGATGACATGGACAAAGATGCGGCGATCCCCGGGGAATGAAAATCCCCTATGTTGGCTAATTTTTCCCGCAGCGATCCCTACAACGAGGGAGTATCGGGATGAAAACCTCGGGTGAGTTCCCGGTATTGTGCGCTGCGCTGCCCGTTTTCCTGGCACAGTTGCAAGGTGTCTGCCACCACCTCTTCCGCCCGTACGGGGGCGAAAGAAAATTCCAGCAGCGAACGTTTTAACGGCCGTCCGACCCCGCCCCGCACATCCGTGCGCCGGGCCAGGTACAGACCTTCTGCGGCAAAGAAGACGACGATCCGGTCCGCCTCCCGGTAAGGATAGATCAGCGCGACACGCCCCGAAGGGGCGAGGATTTCGACTATCCTGCGGGCAAACGCCTCCGCCGGCAAGTGGAGGGCATGGCGTGCCGCGGCGCGGGGTGCCTCCGGAGGGAGGGTGTCTTCGGTGAAAAAAGGCGGATTGGAGACGATCAGGTCGTAGCGCCGGGAAAAATCGGCGGTCAGCACGTCGCCTTGGCATACGGAAAGGCGCTCGGCAAAGGGGCTGTGGGCAAAGTTTTCCCGGGCGTCGGCTACGGCTCCCGGATCGATATCGATGCCTTCTACCTGCAACAGCGGGTAGCGTTGTGCGAGCATCAGGGCGATCAGTCCGCAGCCGGTTCCTGCGTCCAGCGCCCATCGGGCCTGCGAACCGTCGCTCCAGGCCCCCAACAGGACGCCGTCCGTACCGATCTTCATCGGCGAGCGGGCATGGGTCATCGAAAAACGTTGGAAACGGAACAGGCCGTCGGGTCGGTGGGAGGTCATCGAAAAGAAATTTTGGCGGTGGCACTGTCCGAGGGTAGCGTGCCGGGCACGGTGTCGAGCGTGTCGGCTGCCGGGGCGGTGAGGGGTGGTTGCTCGCCCATGCGCTCGGCTTTTCGTTCGGCGCGGGCTTTGCGGCGCTGCTCGGATTTCTTCCCGGAGAAGGATTGTTTGATCAAGGCCCCGAGTTCTCGGAAGGTATTGAATTCCTGCCGGTACGATATGCCGACGCTTTGCAGGTAGCCCTGTTGGTTGTTCAGGTAGTCGTTCTGGCGGCGGTTGACGAAAACGGCACGCAGCCGTCCGTCGGGGGTGATGTTGTACTCGATCTCCACGTCGCCTGCCAGGTCGGACTGGGTGGTGCCGGTGGGTACGCCTACGATGCCGTTTACCGTCATGCGGTCGCCGAAGAATTTGGTGGAAACCCCGATCTCCACATCCGTACCCTCGGTGGTGCCGACATACCGGTTGGTGGCGGTATTGAGATTGACGTTGATGTCCACCCCGCTGACAAAACGCTGGAGGATGTTGGAAAACTGCGAGGAAAGCATGTTGGCGGTCAGGCCCGATACGCCGGTGGCCACCAGGTTTTGGTTTTCATTTTCCCCGCTGGCCGAGAACGAGTTGAGCACCATCAGCGAAATGAACTGCTGGTTGAGCTGCTCCTGGTCGGAGAGGCGGTAAGCGAGTTCCTCCTGGACGTTTTCGGTGGCGCGGGGCATCTGGATGTCGAAATTGTACACCGGATTGTTCAGGTCGCCTGTCAAGTGAATGGTCGTTACGACTTCTTCCCGGGCGTTTTCGGCCACGGAGGACAGGAAGACGGCCGGTTTGACGGTCGTCTTGTACGAGGCCGAAAGGTCGAGCGAAGGATTGGCCGGGTCGCCGTCGAAGGTGATCTTCCCGCCCGAGAGCAGGTTGAAGGGCCGTTTGATGATGGTGTACACGAAGTTGTACGTGCCGCCGGTGGCTTCGTAAGTCCCGTTGAGCGTAAAGGCTCCTTTGGGCGAGAGGTGCATGGCGAGATTCCCCTGTCCGGTGGCCTGGATCATGTGCCCGGTGGCCTTGTCCAGGTAGAGGGTCAGGGTGGCCTGCGGGGTGGCCTGGATAGCGATGTCCATCTCGCTCGAGGAGGAGGCCGCCGTCTTGACGATTTTCCTTTTCAGGTTCAGCAGCAACGAATCCACATGGGAGGAGCGAGGGGGGACGAAGGTGATCATCTGGGATTCCTTGAAATCCGACGTGCTGCCGATGTCGATGGCAAAGGTGGTATTGCGTTCGGTACGGCCTGCGATGTTGTACTTCAACGCCTGGGTCGGGCCCTGGAGTTGCAGGTAACCCGTAGCGAAGACCCGTCCGTAAAATTTTTCCTCGTTCTCGCCCGTGGTGTTGAGTACCAGCATCCGGTCGGCATCGGCGCGCAGGTCGAGGTACCAGGGTTTGAACCGGTCGTGGTAGATACGCCCCTGCAAGGTCCCCTGGGTGCCATAGACCACGTCGCGTACCGGGATTTTCTCAAAATAAAAGAAACTGTGGCGCACCGGGACCTCCGTGCCGTCGGGAACGGAGTATTCCACCTGGGTGAAATTGATCCCCAAGCGGGTCCCGTCCAGGCGAACCGTACCGTTGATGTCGGGTTGTCTCAACTTCCCGCGCATTTCGAGCCGGGCCGAGGCGTAACCGCTCGAACGGTCGAAAACCGTAGGCAGCAGGTAATGCACCGCATCGACCGGCAAGCTGTCCAAGGAAATGTCTATCTCGGGGATGAGGCTTCGCCCGTCGATCTTCAGCCCGCCGGAAAGCGCCAGCGCTTCCCGCGATCCGTGGATCAGGTGGGCCGAGGTACTTACGTAGCCTTTTCCCAGGTCGGCGGCTACCGAGAGGTCGAAATGCCCGATGCGGCTCGTCCCGATGGCCAGCGAGTCGATGCGCAGGGAGGCTTCCGGGATGACCGTAGCCTGGGCATCGGCCCGGGAGAGATGGAGAAGTCCGTTCAGATCGCCTTCCAGCGGGACGTTGTTGCGCAGGAATACCGTTCGCGAGAGATCGAGCGAACGGACCTCCAGCCGCAGGTCCATCGAATCGCGAGGGGTGTAGAATCCCCCGGCTCCGATCATCGCCTCCCCGGAGGTCATTTCGAGCGAATCGATGCGCACCTGGCCGCTCTCCACGTTCCATACGATACGGTCGCGCCCGGGGATTCCCTGGCTGCCGAAGCGCCAGCCGAGGTGTTCCAGGTCGATCCGCGAGGGAAGGAAGCCCACGACGATGTTCCCCTGCGCGTCGTCTTTCTGGTAGGCGTTGAGGTGGAAGGAGATGCTGTCCGCGCTGTTCCACTTGTGAAAGTCGCTGCGGATGGCCAGGCTGTCCGCGTAGCGCTGTGCGGAGCAGTCCAAGCCTTCGATGCTGTACACCGGATTGATGAATTTGTCGGCCTGGAGGGTCAGCACGTTGGCCAGGGCGGTGTTGAGGCGCACCTGAAGCGTATCGACCAGGATGTCCCGGTAATTGATCCGATCGGCCAGGACTTCGAGCGAGAAATCATCGCCCGAAGTATCGACCCGCCCGCCGAAATGCGTGCGCCCGTCGAAGATCAGGGGGGTATTGACGATCTTTACGTTCGAGGCGGTGATGTGGAACTGGAAGTCGTATTGCTGTCCGGGGGTTACTTCCTTTTTCCGGTAGGCCTTGAAGCCCGAAAGCAGCCCGTTGGCCACCGCGGAGGGGACTTGGGAAAGGAGGTAGTTGCCCTGGATGTAGCCGTTGAACAAGTCTTCGGATTCGATCGAAAGGCGGCGGGAAAGGCTGTCGATCTGTTCGGAGGCGATGCGGATCCGGTCGATGTAGTAGTAGTTGTTGCCGTTGTTGTAGCTCATCTCCGAGAGATCGACCGTTCCCAGCACGTCATCCGCTCCCGAACCGGTGAGCTCCGCCCGGATCGTGCCGCGCAGATTGACGATGCTGTCCTGCACCAGTCCCAGGGCATGGAGGTCGCTCTTGTCCAGGTACATGTCCAGACGGGTGTGCAAAGAGCCTTTCCCCTCCCCCCGTTCCATCCGGGCGGAGACCTTGGCTGCCAGATTCGGATCGTTTACCGTCGTCTCGACGGACAGCACCCCGCCTTTCAAACCGGCTTGCAGGGAGATGCCGGTGTAGGGGTATTGCCGGAATTCCAGCAGCGGGATCGACGAGCGGAATTCTACCGTAGCGTTCTCCGGACGGAAACCCTGCCCCCGGATGTCGGCAAAGAGGGTGGCTTTCCCCAGGCTCCCCGAGCCGGTGAGCAGGCCGGCATTGACGTTTTCCAGTACCGCACGCGCCGTATAGCGGGCGTTTTTGCGGTTCCACAGGTCGGTGGACTGTCCGCGCAGGAAGATCCGCCCGTGCTGGCGGGTGGTGAGCGAGACGACGGAGGTTACGTTGCCTTTTTCCAGGGTGAGCAGCCCGCTGCCCGAGAGGTAGGCCACCGAGGAGAGTTTGTCGAGCGCCTCCCCGGAGAGCTGCCCTGCAGCGGCGCGTTTGGCCACGGCGAGAGCTTTCCCGGGCAGTATCCGGAGATTTTTCAGCACGATGCTTCCGCTGCCTTCCCGCAGTGAACCCGGAGCGTCTATCTGCCCGGAGAGGTCGGTCGAGAGCAGATCGCCGATCGAGAGATTGAAACTTTTTACATCCAGCAGACCCTTTTGCGCCACGAGGTGCGCCGAGAGTTCGAGGGGAGGGATCCCTTCCGCCCGGGGGTAAAACGGCCGGGCGTCGCGCGGGTCGATGTGCGAGGGTTCGATGGAGAGAGAGAACTCACCCCGGCGCAGGCGTTGCCCGAAGGTTTGCCCCGTGGAATCCTTCTCGGGCAGGTAAGCGGAGGCCGAGAACGACAGGTCGCTGTATTCGGTGAGCAGTTTTACCCCGTCGGCGATGATCCCCCGGGGAGCGAAGCGGAATTCTCCCGAGAGATGGCGGATCCGGCTTCCGCCGCGGCCTTGCGCTTGCAGGGAGTCGAGCGTAACGCGGTAGTCGTCCGGAGCGATCGACAGTCCGGACACTCCCAAAGACAGGCCTTGTATGGCTTCGTACCGCTCTTTTTCGTCGTCCCGGAAGGAGAATTCCCCCGAGAGCAAACGGGCCCGGGCGATATCCAGGTAAAAAGGTCTTTTCTTTTCTCCCTTGAGGTGGTCCAGGAACAGCGCGAGGGAGGAGCGCTCCTCCCCGGGGTATTTTATCGCCCGCACCTGCGGGGCATATAGGTCGGCTTGCCGGAAGGCTAGGCGGCCGGTCCACAGCGTACTCCACTTGATCCGCGCCCGGACCGAGTCGATGGCGATCAGGGTATCCCCCCGGTGGTCCAGCACCCGGATGTCCGAAAGGAAGACCCGTCCCGAAGGCCGGATGTCGATCCGCCCGATGCTCGCCTGCTGGGGGATGTGCTGCGAGAGGAGTTCCGCGGCTTTCCTCCCCAGGAAGCTCTGCACCGGCGAAAGCAACAGGCTGCCCGCTGCCAAGGCTACGAGCAGCAACAGACCAGTCAGCCATATGGATGCCCTGCGGGCGATTTTATTCATGCGGGATATGCGGATTGTTCGTAGCCGTTTTTAGGTATGGGAAATAACAAAATTAATCATTCCGGGGGATTTCCCCGGGAAATATTTTGCAATTATTTTGCGACCGTGGCCGGCTACGGGCTGCCAGCCGAGAAAAAATTGAAGTAACTTTGCACCCGGAAAGGGTATAAAACACGCATTTTGGATACGGAAAAACCATTGCAAACGGTTCGTTTGTCCGATCTCCAGGCCGGAGAATGGGGCATCATCGTCAAAGTACAGGGACACGGCGCATTCCGCAAGCGGATCACCGAAATGGGGTTCGTACGCGGGCAGCGCATCCGGGTGATCAAGAGCGCCCCGATGCTCGACCCGGTGGAATACGCCATCATGGGATACCAGGTGGCCCTGCGCCGCAGCGAAGCCGACCTGATCGAGGTTACCCCTTGCTCCGAAGGGGAACATCCTTCCGACGCAACAGGCCCTGCGCCCGTCCCGCAAGCGGAAGTCTTCACCCCCGAAGACTGTCCCTGCCAGGCCAAACGCCCCGCCCACCTGCACGAAGCCCTGCGCACCATCGACGTCGCCCTGGTGGGCAACCCGAACATCGGCAAGACTTCGCTGTTCAACGAAGCCTCCGGATCGCACCAGAAAACGGGAAATTACAGCGGTGTTACCGTCGATGTGAAAACGGCCGTCGTCCACCACAAGGGCTATACCATCCGCCTGTCCGACCTGCCGGGCACCTATTCGCTGACGGAATATTCCTCCGAGGAAGTCTTCGTGCGCCGGCACCTGACCGAAAAGACCCCCGACGTGGTGATCAACGTCGTGGATGCGACCAACCTGGAGCGCAACCTGTACCTGACCACCGCCCTGATCGACATGGACATGCGCGTGGTAGTGGCCCTGAACATGTACGACGAGCTGCTGCGCAGCGACCGGCGGTTCGACTACCGGGCCTTGGGGTCGATGATCGGCATCCCGTTCGTGCCTACCACCGCCCGCGAAGGCCGGGGCATCGAAGAACTCCTGGACAAAGTGATCGAAGTCTTCGAAGGCAAGGAACCCACCGTGCGCCACATCCACATCCACTACGGACAGGACGTGGAAAATGCTATCCGCGAGTTGCAGAAAGTCCTGCGGCGGGACAAGGACCTGATGGCCCGGTACTCGCCGCGCGACTTGTCGCTGCGCCTGTTGGAAAACGAAAAGACCGCCCGGGAATCGATCGGGAAAAGCCCGCAACGGGGCTTGATCGAACAGACGGCCCGCACCGCGGCACAGCGCCTGGAGAGCACCTACGGGGAAAACGTGGAAACGATCCTGGCCGATGCCAAATACGGTTTTATCGCCGGGGCACTCTCCGAGACCCTGACCTTCAAGGACGGTCCTTCGCGCAAAAGCCGCGACCCGGATGCCCTGATCACCAACAAATGGCTGGGCTTTCCCATCTTCCTGGCCATCATGCTGGCCGTTTTCCAGGCGACGTTCTACCTGGGCAACTACCCGATGGAGTGGTTGGAAACGGGCGTCTCGGCACTCGGAGCCTGGGTGGGGAACGCCCTGCCGGAAGGTTCGCTGCGCTCCCTGCTGGTGGACGGGGTGATCAACGGTGTGGGAGGGGTGCTGGTATTCCTGCCCAATATCCTCATCCTGTTCTTCTTTATCGCGCTGATGGAAGATACGGGATACATGGCGCGCGCGGCCTTTATCATGGACCGGCTCATGCACCGCATCGGACTGCACGGCAAATCGTTCATTCCCCTGCTGATGGGCTTCGGGTGCAACGTGCCGGCGGTGATCGCCACCCGTACGCTGGAAAGCCGCAAGGACCGTATCCTCACCATGCTCATCATCCCGTTCACTTCGTGCAGCGCCCGCCTGCCGGTCTATGTCCTGCTGATCGGCGCCTTCTTTCCCGAACGCAGCGGACTGGTGCTCTTTGCCCTTTACCTGACGGGCGTGGTGGTAGCCATCCTCTCTTCGCTGCTGCTCAAGAAGGTGTTTTTCCGCAAGGAAGAAGCTCCTTTCGTGATGGAACTGCCTCCGTACCGCATCCCTACCCTGGTGAGCGTGGTACGCCACATGTGGGACCGCGGCGTGCAGTACCTGCGCAAGATGGGAACGGTCATCCTGCTGGCTTCGGTCGTGATCTGGGCACTGGGGCATTACCCCGAGAAGGTGGACTACGCACAGGACTACGACGCGCTGCGCGAACAGGTAGCGGCCCGGAATATCCCGGCCCAGGAAAAAGAAAGCTCCCTGGCCCACATCGACGCCCTGCAAGAGGCGGAAAGACAAGAGAAATCCTACATCGGCCGGATCGGAAAAGCGGTCGAGCCGGCCATCGCCCCCCTGGGCTTCGACTGGCAGATCGGGGTGAGCCTGGTTACCGGATTTGCCGCCAAGGAGATCGTTGTCAGCACGATGGCCGTACTCTCCAGTTCGGATGAAGACACCCAGACCCTCGGCGAGCGGCTCAAGGAACAGACCTACACCTCCGGTCCCAAGGCCGGGCAAAAGGTTTACACGCCGCTGGTGGCCTTTACCCTGATGATCTTCATCCTGCTGTACTTCCCGTGCATCGCCACCATCGCCGCCATCGGCCGCGAATCGGGCAGTTGGCGATGGGCGCTCTTCACGGCCGTGTACACCACCTGTGTAGCGTGGGTAGTATCGTTTGCCGTTTACCGGATCGGACTCCTGTTTGCATAAGACAAGGCCATGCTGCAAGATATCCTCACCCTGATCATCGTGCTGGTGTGCGCCCTGCTGCTGGGAGGGCGTATCGTACGCAGCATCCGCCGCAAGGATTGCGGCGGATGCTGCGGCCACGGCGGGTCTCACGCTTCGGACTGCGCCGGATGCTCCCGGCCGTCCCACCGGCATCCGGGCCAAGGCTGCGCGGGCTGCCACCGGCATGAGAAGTCCCCTGGATGCCCCCGGGGAAAATGATGCCCCGAAGGTTCCTCCCAAAGGAAAAGGAAAAAGAGAAGAAGAAAAGAATCCCTACCGGTCGAACTCCGGGAAACACTTCAGGAAATACTCCGGAGCGCGGGTGGGACGGCGCGTTTTGGCATCCACACAGGCCAGCACCACTTCCCCGGTGCAGATCAGCACCCCGTCCTGGTTGGTAACCCGGTAACCGAAGCGCACCCGGACGGAGGGTTTTTCGAGCAGCGTTACCTCCACGTCGAGCAGGTCATCGTAAAACGCCGGATGGATGTACTTGATGTGCAGGTCGGACACGGGCAGCATCACCCCGCCTTCCTCCTCCATCTTCTTGTAGGTCAGCCCCCGCGAACGCAGCATCTCCAAACGGGACACCTCGAAATACATCGCGTAATTGCCATGATAGACGAACGACATCCGGTCGGTATCGTTGTACCGCACCCGGACTTGGTTCACATAACGCACTACGGGGTGCTCCGCAGCGCTCTTGCCGGCATCGTTCTTATTTGTCATCGGTGTGTGTTTTTAAGGTATTCGGACAGGAAAGCGATCATCGCTTCGGTGGCGCGCGCCCGGTGGCTGATGCGCCCTTTCTCCTCGAGGGTCATCTGGGCAAAGCTGCGGTCGCAGCCCTGGGGACGGAACACGGGATCGTATCCGAATCCGTCTTCCCCCTGCGGGCTTTCGAGGATCGTTCCCTCCACGCTCCCCTCGAAAAGGTACTCCCGGCCGTGAAGCCACAGTGAGATCACCGTTACGAAGCGCGCCCGACGGTCCTGCACCCCGGCCATCGCCTGCAAGAGTTTGTCCACATTGTCCCGGTAGGTCGCTCCCGGGCCGGCATACCGGGCGGAATACACCCCGGGGGCGCCATCCAATGCTTCGACCTCCAGTCCGGTATCGTCCGCAAAACAGTCCGCCGAGAAATGCTGACGCACATACGCGGACTTCTGCCGGGCATTTTCCGTCAGAGTGTCTCCCGTTTCGGGGATTTCCTCCCCGCTCAACTCCCAGTAGGGCTGTAGCTCCACCCCGGAAGGCATCAGGGCGGCAATCTCTTCAAACTTGTGCCGGTTGTGGGTGGCCACGACCAATTTTATCTTTTCCATCGCTCGGATCGTTATTTTCTCTTGCAGTGCGGATGCGCTCCGTCCGTTATTTCTTGATATTGGGCAACTCCAGTCCGTAACCGTACCGGCGGTCGGCTTTCTTGAGCAGGATACTCACCGCTACGGACAGCACGGCAAACCCGCAGAACACCAGCATGGGCAGGGTATAGTCGTAGATGCTCGCTCCCTGCGGAGTGCGCCCTATCACGCAATAATGCTCCTGGATCGTTCCGATGAGGTTAGGTACTCCCCACAGGCCGATGTTCTGGATAAAGAAGATGAGCGCATAGGCTGTCCCGAGTTGGGAGACGGGGAATATCTTGGCCACCGCCGGCCACAGAGCCGAAGGCACCAGCGAAAAGGCGATCCCCAGGATGACCATCAAGGCCACTGCCACCCACCACTGGTCCACGAAAGGCATGGCGTAGAGGAAATGAACGAAGATGAGCATGCCCGAACCCAGGATCATCATCGAAGCCGAACGCCCCCGCCGGTCGATCACCCCGCCGAAGACCGGAGTGAGGAACAGCGCTCCCATGGCCGGCAATCCCACGATGGAACCGGCAAAGTCCGGGTCGATCCCGTACTTGGAGACCATCATGGCCGAGGCGAACTTCTGGAACGGGAACACGCAGGCGTAAAACAACACGCACAGCAGCGCAATGAGCCAGAATCCCCGGTTTTTCACGATCCCCGCCACATCGCGGAACGAGAACTTCTCGTCCGCCCCGTCGCTTTCCATCGCCCCTTCCTGACGGTCGAGCCGACGGTCCATCACCGAGAAGACAAAGAACGACACCGCTCCGCCTACCAGCAGCACCAACCCGACGAGCACCGGGGTCTCGAGCTGGAAGTTCCGCGCCAGGGGGATCGCCAGGCTGTACGCCGCCTGCGAACCGATGCGCGCCAGAGCCACCTGCACTCCC
>DVLY01000064.1 GCA_018715295.1 Candidatus Merdimorpha stercoravium
AGTGCAGTTTACGGGATACGGATGGGGATTCCTTTACTCCAACATCCGGATGCTGTATCTGGACGACGTAGACAAAGTATTCCCCTACATGTTCAAACACTGACGCCTTTCCTCATGAGTACCATCCGGAACATCGCGCTGCTGTCATTTTTTTACCTCCTCTGCACGACCGGAGTGCAGGCCCAGTCGAAAAACGCCCTTTGGGTGGAATACTACCCGGACTTTCAGATCGGCGCCTGGCGCCTGACACCGGAAGTAAGCTACCGGAGCATCGACCTTTTTACCGACCAGGCAGGCGGGCACACCTTTTACTTCCGCCCCACGGCCACCTATACCGTAAACCCTTACCTGTCCCTGGCCGGATCGCTGGCTTATTACGTATCGTGGGAAAACGCCACCGCCAACAAACACGAATGGGTCATCTACCAGAACGCCGCGCTCAAGACGCCCTCGGTGGCCGGGTTTTCATTCGGGCTGAACGCCCGCCTGGAACAGATGTTCGTCAAGACCTCTGCCGATCCCGACCACACCTTCGGGCTGCGCCTGCGCTGGACGCCGAAGCTGACCTACAAACTGCCCATAGACTCGCGCTGGGGATGGGCTCTTTCGGGATTTGCCGAAACGTACAACTACCTCACCGCTTCGCGCACAGGGTATTTCCGCAATGCGCTCGACCTGGGAGCCGGGCTGACGTTCAAACCCCTCGAACGCCTCGAAGCGACCTTCGAATACCGTCGGCACCGCTCCTACCGCCCCGGGGAGGACAGCCAGGACAACCGCTTTCGGCTGATGATCCGCCACAAAATCCTGTAAACAAACCCCGTCCTCTGCCGGCGGGAGAACACACATCACTTCTTCAAGACAACTCTTCAAGACAACACCCAAAAAAACATGGAACTGTACATCGACCCTGCCCTTTGCCCGCAAAACCATCCCTGTCCGCTGGTCGCACGCTGCCCGGCGGAAGCCATCTCGCAGGAAGGCGTCGGATTGCCGGTGATCGATCCCGAAAAGTGCATCGGCTGCGAAGAATGCCTGCGCTCCTGCGGAAAACAAGCCGTTACCTATCGGTAAACCTTAAAAAAACAGGGCTCCCGTCAGGAGAAAGTACCCTCCCTGCAGTTTTACACTGAAGAGGTTATTTTTATAAACCGACCTTCCTGTCGGCCAATAAGGGGAAAAACTACCTCCACTGCTTGTACGGACAGGCGATCAGGGCCGAGTTGTAGTAACGCGGGTCGCCCGTTACTTCCTCGCCCAACCACTCCGGGCGCTCGAACGGCTCCTCCGGCCGGGAAAGTTCGATCTCGGCCAATACCAAGCCTTCGTTCTGTCCGTAAAAGACATCCACCGTGAAGTGCTGTCCGCTGCCCACCGGGACATCGTAGCGCGTCTTGTCGATGATTCTCTCCCCGCACAGGGCGAGCAGCTCGCGGGCGTCCTCCACGGGGATTCCGTACTCCCATTCGCCCCGGCTCACCCCCGAGGGGTCGCTCGCTCCCTTGATGGTGAGAAACGCCTTTTCGCCCTTGATCCGCACGCGCACCGTCCGGGCGGGATCGGTGGAGAGATACCCTTGGGCGATCCGGGCGTGGCCGACGGACGCCGGGAGGAAACCGTCGTTTTTTACCAAAAATTTGCGTTCGGTCTCGATGGCCATTCTCTTTCAGTGCTGTTTTCTTGAAATGTCAAATTTCTCTCCGGTCGAGTGAGGCGTTTCGAGAGCATCCCGGTTACCGCCCCTCACGAAAGGGTTACTTGCGGAAATACCCCACCGGTTGATTGAGCATCGGGGTGCAATCCTCGGGCAAGCCCAACGCCCGGGCCAGTGCCGGAGCGTCCATCGAAGCGCGGGGCACGGTAGCCAACCCGGCTGCGGCACAGAACAGCGAGATGTTTTGCGAGACGATCCCCGCATCCATCGCGCCCCAGGGCTCGTCGCCCGAACCGCGCGCCACCAGCAGCAGAACCACCGGAGCGTCCTTCATCGTGCGCAAGTCCTGGTCGGTTACCGGGACGAGCGTATTTTGCTTGTGGTCGAAGAAATAAGCGCCTTTCTCCAGGCAGACGTAAAGGTCGATGTCCTGCCGGTTCATGGCCGAAGGTGCGGTGCGCTTGCCCGACTCGGGGCGGTTGACACCGTTGGCGGCCCACAGCAGATCGGACAAATCCTGCTTGGAGAGCATCCGGGGCGAGAATTCCCGGGTGGACTTCCGCTGGGCGAAGGCCTGCATCATCGTCGCTTCCCGGGTCATGTCGGGTGCGGACAGCTGAATGGGTTCCAGGGATTGCGAACAGCCGACTACCAGCGAGCAGAGCAGGATCAGGGTCGAGAAAAGTGTTTTCATGGCGTATGAGTATTTGGGGTCAGTTCTTTTTTTCCCGTTTTCGTTCCACGGCGCGCAAGACCACCGCCAGGACGATCATCGCAAAGGCGACCAGTTTCATGTAATAGGCCTTCGGCTCGGGGATTTCGCCGAAATAGGCATAGGCGGCCAGGATCACCGCACCCAAAGCCAAAGCTCTGTGAATAAGCGTTGTATTCATTTTTATCTATGGTATCTCAATAAATCAATGCAAGTACCCGTAGCGGCGCAGCTTGCGTTGGTTGCCCCGCCAGTCGTCGTCCACCTTGACCACCAGTTCGAGGAAGGCCTTCTTGCCGAAAAAGCGTTCGATGTCCATCCGCGCCTGCGTACCGGTCTTCTTGAGGGCCTCGCCCCGATGTCCGATCAGGATACCCCGCTGGCTCTCGCGCTCCACGTACACGATGGCACGGATGCGGATCAGGGAAGTGTCCTCGACAAACTCCTCGACCACCACCTCGACCGAATAAGGCACCTCCTTGCGGTAGTTGAGCAGGATCTTCTGCCGGATGATCTCGCTGACGAAAAAGCGCTCCGGCCGATCGGTCAAAGCATCCTCCGGGTAGTACGAAGGACCCTCGGGCAAGAGGGCGACGATGCGCTCCAGGAGGTTGTCCGTATTGAAACGCTCGGTAGCCGACACGGGAACGACCTCCGCCCGGGGCAAACGCGCCTGCCAGTATTCGACCGCCGCTTCGAGCGTACGCTGGTCGATCGTATCGATCTTGTTGATCACCAAAAGGACGGGGACTTTCGCGTTTTCGATCCGGTGGAAGAACGTCTCGTCCTTGAGTTCCTTCAATCCCGGTTCGACCATGTAAAGCAGGACGTCGGCGTCCTCGAAGGCTTCCGCGACGAATTCCATCATCGACTCCTGCAGCTTGTACGCCGGGCGGATGATCCCCGGAGTGTCCGAAAAGACGATCTGGTAATCCTCGCTCGAAACAATGCCCAGGATGCGGTGCCGGGTGGTCTGCGCCTTGGACGTGATGATGGACAAATCGCGCCCTACCAACACGTTGAGCAGCGTCGATTTGCCCACATTCGGGTTGCCGACGATATTGACGAAACCCGACTTGTGCGTTTTTTTCTCCATATGGGCAAATGTAGTGAAAGGCGAGCGCAGCGGCAAGGGGGAAAACGGAGTTTTCATCCGAAGCCGATGCCGAGCCGCCTCCTGCATGATGGAAATGTAGTGAAAGGCGAGCGCAGCGGCCGTGGGGGAAAACGGAGTTTTCATCCGAAGCCGATGCCGAGCCGCCTCCTACATTATGGAAATGTAGTAAAATCCCCTTCTGTTTTTATCCTGTCCGGAGTGCTTTTTTGCCCGCCACCGGTGCGAAATCGCGGCATTATTCATAACTTTGCAGACTATGTACAACCCCTTAACGCGAAACGAATCATGTTGAAAGTAGGTCTGCTCGGTGCCGGTCATCTGGGAAAGATACACCTGCGGCTGCTCGCCGCCTCGCCCCATTACGAATTGGTCGGATTCTACGATCCCGACCCCGCCAATGCCGCCGCAGTCGAGATGGAAAGCGGCGTGAAAGCCTTTCCGGACATGGACAGCCTGCTCGACGCCGTGGAGGTAGCCGACATCGTTACCCCCACCCTGTACCACTACGAATGTGCCTGCAAAGCCATCGAGAAAGGCTGCCACGTATTTCTCGAAAAACCCGTTACCACCACCCTGGAGCAAGCCGAAGACCTGATCCGCCGCCTGCACGAAAAGGGGCTCAAAGGTCAGGTAGGCCACGTGGAACGGTTCAACCCGGCTTTTACCGCCGTCCGCCCCTATATCCAGCGCCCGGCCTTTATCGAAGCGCACCGCCTGGCCGAATTCAACCCCCGGGGCACCGACGTACCGGTGGTGCTCGACCTGATGATCCACGACCTCGACGCCATCCTCACCCTGGTCGATTCGCCGGTGCGCAGCCTGACGGCCAGCGGAGCCTGCGTGATCGACACCACGCCCGACATCGCCAACGCCCGCATCGAGTTTGAAAACGGCTGCGTAGCCAACGTTACCTCCAGCCGCATCTCGATGAAGAACATGCGCAAGACCCGCATCTTCCAGCAGGATGCGTACATCACCATCGACTTCCTGAAAAAAGAATCCGAAATCCTGCGCATCCACGACGCTCCCGCCGATCCGGACCCGTATGCCCTGATCCTGACCAACGCCCAGGGAGTGAGCAAGCAGATCGCTTTCGAGAAACCCGACGTACAGGCCAACAACGCCATCCTCGACGAATTGAATTCCTTTGCCCGCGCCATCGAAAACGGCACCACCCCGCCCGTTACCCTCCGACAGGGAGCCGATGCGCTGAAAGTGGCTCTGGAGATCGTCCGCGACATCGAGCAGCACGCCGAACGCGTGAAAGCCGCCCGGCAAAACACCTCCGAACGATGAAAACAACGACCAAAAACACCCCTCCCTCCCGCATCAACATCATCACCCTGGGCTGCTCGAAAAACACGTGCGACTCGGAAGCGCTCGCCGGACAACTCGCCGGCCAAGGCTTGTCCGTAGCCCACGAAGGGCCGGGGGAGATCGTGGTGATCAACACCTGCGGCTTTATCGGCGACGCCAAGGAACAGTCCATCGGCGTGATCCTCGAACAGGCCGAGCGCAAACGCCGGGGCGAAATCCAACGCCTGTACGTTACCGGCTGCCTGGTACAGCGCTATCAGGAGGAACTCGCCGCCGAGCTGCCCGAAGTGGACGGGTTTTACAACTTCTCCCAGCTCCGCGAGCTGCTCGCCGCCCTGGGTGCCGACTACCGCACCTCCCTGGTGGGCGAGCGCCTCTTGTCCACTCCCTCGCACTACGCCTACCTGAAAATCTCGGAAGGCTGCGACCGCTCCTGCTCCTATTGCGCCATCCCGATGATCCGGGGCCGGCACATCTCCGTACCGATGGAGGATCTGGTGGCCCAAGCCGAAAAATTGGCCCAAGGAGGAGTGAAGGAACTTATCCTCATCGCCCAGGACCTGACCTATTACGGGATAGACCTCTACGGAAAACGCTGCCTGGCCGAGCTCATCCGCCGTCTGGCCCGGATCGACGGCATCCGCTGGATCCGCCTGCACTACGCCTACCCCAACGGCTTCCCGGAAGACGTTCTGGAGGTCATGGCCACCGAGCCCAAAGTGTGCAAATACCTGGACATTCCCCTGCAACATATCTCCGACCGTATTCTTCGCTCGATGAAGCGCGGTTCGACCCGGCAGGAGATCGACGCGCTGTTGAGCCGCATCCGGGAAAAGGTACCCGGCATCGCCCTGCGTACGACCCTGATCGTGGGCTATCCGGGAGAAACGCTGGAGGAATTCGATGAACTCAAGGCCTGGGTTTCGGCCCAGCGATTCGACCGCCTGGGCTGTTTCGCATACAGCGAGGAGGAAGGCACCGCCGCCGCCCGCCTGGAGGACGACGTGCCGCCCGAGGAGAAACAACGCCGCGTGGAGGAACTGATGGAGCTGCAAAAACAGATCTCCTACGAAAACAACCAGGCGCGCGTGGGACAAACGCTGAACGTACTGATCGACAGTTGCAACGAAAACGTCTTCATGGGCCGCACCGAATACGACTCGCCCGAAGTGGACAACGACGTGTTCATCGACCGGGAAAAATGGCGCGTACCGGTGGGCGATTTCGTCAAGGTGAACGTTACCTCGGCCGGACTGTACGACCTGTTCGGCATACCGGTGCCCTGAACCGACTAATTTCGTACCTTTACCCCTGATCCAACCTTACGCCGTATGTTCGATTTTATCTCCTTCGGTCTCAAGGACCTGATAGACATTGCCGCCGTGGTATTCCTGGTCTTCCAGTTCTACCGCCTGATCCGCGGCACGGTGGCGGTGAACATCTTCGTCGGCATCCTGGCCCTGTTTATCCTGTGGAAGGTGGTCGAAGCGTTCCAGATGACCCTGCTGAGCGGTATTCTGGGGCAGTTCATGAGCCTGGGAGTGATCATCATCGTCATCCTGTTCCAGCAGGAGATCCGGCGTTTCCTTATCCTGATCGGCACCAACAACTTTTTCGTGCGGCATTTCTTCTCCCGCATGCGCCGCAAACGCGACGTGCCCGAGAAGATCGAAGTCAGCGAAATCGCCAATGCCTGCTTCGAGATGGCCAAAACGCGTACCGGCGCGCTGATCGTGTTCAAAAAGTCGATGTTCGACCTCAAGGAAGCCACGGCCGGCGATGCCCAGAACATCGTCCCCACGCAGAGCATCCTCGAGAGTATCTTTTACAAAAACAGCCCGCTGCACGACGGAGCCATCGTCATCGAAAACGGCCGCATCGTCGCCACGCGCGTCATCCTGCCCGTTTCGCGGGATAAAAACCTGCCCGAGGAATACGGCACCCGCCACCGCGCCGCCATCGGCATCGCCGAAAAATCGGATGCCGTGTCGGTGGTCGTATCCGAAGAACGGGGCAAGGTGAGCCTGGTCAAGGGGACGACCATCACGGTGATGAACTCGGCGGAGGAACTGGAAAAACGACTGAATGAAGAACTGGAAATATAAACTCGTAAAATACTACAAGACAATACTATGGAAGTAAGCAAACGATACGCCGGCCGCGGTGTTTCCGCCTCGAAGGAGGACGTACACAACGCCATCCGCCACGTGGACAAAGGGCTGTTCCCCGGGGCTTTCTGCAAGATTATCCCCGACTACCTGGCCGGCGACCCGGAATACTGCATCGTCATGCACGCCGACGGAGCGGGCACCAAATCCGCCCTGGCCTACATGTACTGGCGGCGTACCGGCGACCTTTCCGTCTGGAAAGGCATTGCGCAGGACGCCTTGGTGATGAACATCGACGACCTGCTGTGCGTAGGAGCTACGGACAACATCCTGCTCTCGTCCACCATCGGGCGCAACAAACACCTGATCCCCGGCGAAGTCATCGCAGCCATTATCGGCGGCACGGAGGAACTGCTCGCCGAGATGCGCTCCTACGGGGTCAACATCCTCTCCACCGGCGGGGAAACGGCCGACGTGGGCGACCTGGTGCGCACCATCATCGTCGATTCGACCGTAACGGCCCGCATGCGCCGCGCCGATGTGGTGGACAATGCCCGCATCCAGGCCGGCGATGTCATCGTCGGTTTGGCCTCGTTCGGGAAAGCCTCCTACGAAACGCAATACAACGGCGGGATGGGTTCCAACGGCCTGACTTCGGCCCGCCACGACGTATTCCGCAAGGCTTTGGCCGGGGAATTCCCCGAGAGCTACGACCCCGCCACCGATCCTTCGCTGGTGTACTGCGGCTCGAAAGACCTGACCGACCCGGTGGAGGGCACTCCGCTCGATGCCGCCCGTCTGGTGTTGTCCCCCACCCGCACGTATGCCCCGGTGGTCAAAAAGGTGCTGGACGAACTCCGCAGCCGGATACACGGTATGGTGCATTGTTCGGGCGGGGCGCAGACGAAAATCCTGCATTTCGTCAAGGACCTGCACGTGATCAAGGACCATCTGTTCCCCGTACCGCCTCTCTTCGAGCTGATCCAGCGCGAGAGCGGCACTTCGTGGAAGGAGATGTACCAGGTGTTCAACATGGGGCATCGGATGGAATTTTACGTACCGGAAGACATTGCCGGGCGCATCATCGAGATTTCCGAGTCGTTCGACATCCCGGCACGCATCGTCGGCCGGGTGGAAGCCAGCCGGCAGGGAAGCGCACACCTGACCATCCGCAGCGACCGCGGTACGTTCGAGTATTGATCCGCCTTCCTTTTTTTCACCACAAACAGAAAAGCGACAAGAGAGACAACAG
>DVLY01000065.1 GCA_018715295.1 Candidatus Merdimorpha stercoravium
GGGCGTCCGGCGTCCTCCCTTTCCTCTTTTTCTACCCTCTTTCGTCCTTTTTTTTTCTCTCCACCCTCCCCTGTTCATGAGCCGGGGAAAGGGCAGGGAAGAAGGTTATACGTTGAAGCGGAAGTGCATGATGTCGCCGTCCTGGACGATGTATTCCTTGCCTTCGACGTGCATCTTTCCGGCTTCCTTTACCTTCACTTCCGAGCCCAGGGCGATGTAGTCCTCGTACTTGATCACCTCGGCACGGATAAAGCCTTTCTCGAAATCGGTGTGGATCACCCCGGCGGCTTGCGAAGCGGTAGCCCCCACCGGAACGGTCCAGGCCTTGACCTCCTTCGGGCCAGCCGTGAAATAAGTCTGAAGGCGAAGCAGCTTGTAGGCCGAACGGATCAGGCGCGATACGCCCGGTTCCTCCAGTCCCATTTCCGCCAGGAACATCTGCCGCTCGTCGTAGGTTTCCAGTTCGGCGATGTCCGCTTCGGCGGCTGCCGCCAAGACCAGTACCTCGGCCTCTTCGTCGCGCACGGCTTCCCGGACAGCCTCCACGTAGGCATTGCCCGAGACGGCCGAAGCCTCGTCCACGTTGCACACGTAGAGAATGGGCTTGTCGGTGAGCAGCTGCAAGGGGGCGATCAACTCCCGTTCCTCCTCGGAGAAGGAAAGCGAGCGGACGCTGCGGCAATCCTCCAGCGCCGCCTCGACCCGTTCCAGTACGGCCACGGCCGCCTGTGCTTCGCGGTTGCCTACTTTGGCGGCTTTGCGCTCCTTGTCCAAGCGTTTGCCGAGGGTTTCGAGGTCCTTGAGGCAAAGTTCCATGTCGATGGTCTGCTTGTCCCGCACCGGGTCGATGCTGCCGTCCACATGGGTGATATTGCCGTCGTCGAAACACCGCAACACGTGGATGATGGCGTTCGTCTCGCGGATGTTGGCCAGGAACTGGTTGCCCAGGCCCTCGCCTTTGGAGGCGCCGCGCACCAGCCCGGCGATGTCCACGATGTCCACCGTGGCCGGGACGACCCGTTCGGGATGGACGAGTTTTTCGAGTTCCTCCAAACGGGGATCCGGGACGTTCACCACGCCTACGTTGGGTTCGATGGTACAAAACGGGAAATTGGCCGACTGTGCTTTCGCGTTGGAAAGACAGTTGAACAAGGTCGATTTGCCCACATTGGGCAATCCTACGATACCGCACTTCATCTTGCTTTCTACTGCTTGCTTTTTTTCTCTTTTATTGTTCTGGCGGCCCTTCGCCGGGCCGGTTTTTCCTTGCTGTCATTGCCGGGTACCGCGGGCTTTCCCTGCGGGGCCTCCCGGGAAAGGTGGGCACGAAGCCTGCTTACAATCCCCGCACCTGCTTGAGCGCCCGCAGGATGGGCGAGGAATACACGAAATCGACAATGGCGCCGTTGTCCGCCGCGAGAATATCCTCGTTGGTCCCCTCCCAGGCTTTGTACCCGCCACTGAGAAAGACGATCTTCTGGCCGATCTCCATCACCGAATTCATGTCGTGGGTGTTGATGATGGTGGTAATGCCGTATTCGTGGGTGATCTCGCTGATCAGGCGGTCGATCACGATGGAGGTCTTGGGGTCCAGTCCGGAGTTGGGTTCGTCGCAAAACAGGTACTTGGGATTCATGATGATCCCCCGGGCAATGGCCACGCGTTTGCGCATCCCGCCGGAGAGTTCGGAAGGGTATTTGGCCTGTACCCCGTCCAGATTGACCCGATGGAGCGCCCACTGTACGCGGTCTTCCATCTCGCCGCGGTTTTTCTCCGAAAACATCATCAGGGGGAACATCACGTTTTCCCCCACGCTCATCGAATCGAACAAAGCCCCTCCTTGAAAGACCATGCCGATCTCGTGCCGCAGGTTTTCCCGCTGGCCCTCGTCCATCGAACTGTATGCCACCCCATCGTAGTAGATGTCTCCGGAATCGGGCTTGACCAGTCCGGTGAGCGTCTTGAGGAAAACCGTTTTCCCGGCGCCGCTCTGCCCGATGATCAGGTTGGTCTTTCCGCGTTCGAACACCGTGCTGATGCCCCGGAGCACCTCGGCGCCCTCGAACGACTTTCGTATATCCTTGGCTTCTATCATGTCTTTTTTAGCCCAGCAGGGTCTGGGTGAGTACATAGTTGAGGATGATGATCACGATACTGCTCCATACCACCGCATTGGTGGAAGCCTTGCCCACTTCCAGCGCACCGCCCTTGATGTAATACCCGAAGAAGGCCGGAAGGGTCGCAATGACAAAGGCGAACACCTCGGACTTGATCATCGCATACGCCACGTAAAATGTATCGAAAGGCATCCGCAGCCCGTTGACGTATTCCGCCGTGGTCGCCACTCCGGAAGTGATCACCGCCACCCATCCGCCGAACAGGGCCGTGACCATACTGGTCATGATCAGCACCGGCATGAACGAAAGCAGTGCGGCGATCTTGGGCAGGACCAGATAATTGACCGAATTGACCCCCATCACGTCCAGCGCCTCGATCTGCTCCGTTACCCGCATCGTGCCGATACTCGAAGCGATGTACGAGCCTACCTTTCCGCAGAGGATGATGGCGATGATGGTCGGGGAAAACTCCAGGATCACCGCCTCGCGCGTGGCATAGGCCACGTAGTGTTTGGGGATCATCGTCGAACCCTCCAGGTTGAAGGCCATCTGCAGGGCCACTACCGCCCCGACGAAAAACGAGATAAAGGCGACGATACCCATCGAATTGAATCCCAGGTCGTCCACCTCGCGCAGGTACAGGCGGGCAAAAACCCTCCCCCGCTGGGGACGCGCCATCGCCTTGCGCAACATCAGGAAATAGCGTCCCGATTTGGTGAAAAAACGTTCGATGTATTCGGACAACATACGGTCTTTTTTTCTTCTTTTATCCTTTCTCTCCTTACTCCTCCCGCTGCAACAGTGCCATGTAAAACCCATCGTAGCCCTCCCGGGAGGAAAGCAGGCTGTGTTCTTCCAGCAGGCGGAAATCCGGGTGCTCCTCCAGAAAACGCGCCACCTGCCGGCTGTTTTCGCGCGGCAGCACCGAACACGTGGAATACACCATCCGGCCGCCCGGCCGCAGCATCCGGCTGTACGAGGCCAACAGCTGCGCCTGCAAAGCCGTTACCTGGTCCAAAAAAGCGGGCGAGAGCCGCCATTTGGCATCCGGATCGCGCCGCAGCGTTCCCAGCCCCGAACACGGCACATCGAGCAGCAGACGATCGGCCGAAGCCTCCTGCCGGGCTATCTCTTCCTCCGTAGCCAGAGAAGTCTTTACCGTCGACACCCCCGCCCGGAGCGCTCTCCGGCGGAGTTCCTCCAGCCGTTTTTCGTGCACGTCCAGCGCCAGGATCTCTCCCCGCCCCTGCATCAGCGCCGCCAGGTGCAAGGTCTTGCCCCCTGCCCCGGCGCAGGCATCCACCACGCGCATCCCCGGTTCGGGTGCCAGCAAAGGCGCCACCCGTTGCGAGGAAGCATCCTGCACTTCGAACCATCCCTGGCGAAACGCCTCCGTATCGGAGAGTTGCGCCCGGCGGGACAGTTCAAGGGCATCGGGATAGCCTTCCAGCGCGCGGGTCTCCAAACGGTTTTCCCGAGCCAGCCGCTGTTGCAGGCGTTCCCGGGTTGTGCGAAGGGTATTAATCCGAAGCACCACCGGCGCCTGGGTGTTCATCGCAGCCAGTTCCGCATCCCACACCTGGGGCAGTTCCTGCGCACCGATGGCATCCAGCCAGTCGGGAATGCTCTCGCGAAGAGTCCGCACCGCCTGCGCCCGGCGATACCCGTCGAGGATCTCCGGGGGGCAAAGCGCGGAAAACTCCTCCCACGGGGGGAGCGTTCCTCCGTGGCACACCACGTGCGCGCCCAGCATCCGCCAGACCTCCTTGCGCTCGTGCGCCGCCTCCACTCCGACGAGGTGGCCATACAAGCGAGCATAGCGCACTACACCGTACACCGACGATGCGATGAATGCTCGGTCGGAAGCTCCGCGACGGCGATCCGCCCGCAAGGTCCGCTCGAGGACTCTCCCGGCGTGTTCCCCGCCGACGAGGATCGCTTCGATGGCTCCGACGGCGGCTTCCGCCTGGCTGCGAAAGATCCGCACCCTCGTTTCGGTGTGCATGCTTCTATCCTCTCTTTCCCTTTTTTCCTCCACGCTCGAACGTTTCTCTGCTCTTGGCTCTTTTCCTTTTTCCCTCCCCCTTTCCTTCCCCCTCTCTCATCTTCTTTTCTTCTTTTCCCGAAAGGGCGATGGTATCCGGGCGAGTTTTTCCCCTTGTCCCCGTGGGTCTCTTTCCCTCTTGGGAGGACCCGCGGCGGACTACCGAAGACTGGGATCAGAAAGCGCCTTGGCGGGCATCGTCGTAGATCTCACGCGCCGCAAAGTGGAACTTGCACTCGCGTTCGGACGATTCGGGCGAATCCGAAGCATGGATGGCGTTTTCCGAGATGTCCTTGCCGTAGAGGGCGCGGATGGTTCCGGGAGCCGCTTTCTTGGGGTCGGTCGCTCCGATGAAGGCCCGGTAGTCGCGGATGCAGTTTTCCTTTTCCACGATCGCCACTACGATCGGGCCGCTGACCATGTATTCGACCAGTTCGTGGAAAAACGGTTTCCCTTCGTGTTCGGAGTAGAACAGCCCCGCATCGCGGCGCGAGAGCTGCGTCATCTTCAGGGCGATGATCTTGAATCCCGCCGAGGTTATCTTGTCGATGATCACACCCAGATGGCCGTTGCGCACGGCATCGGGCTTGATCATTGTAAGGGTTCTTTCGAGTTTGGCCATATTCGTTTCGATTTTCAGGTTCAAACGGCTAATATAGCATTTTTATCGTTTCCTCCTGCCGGGCAGCACCGAAAAAAGCAACAAGCCCGCGGCCACCCATACCGCCACCCGGGGTATGTAATCCCCATGGCGGACATAAAAGGTCGGCTCCCGCTCGGCAAGCGCCAGCGTCCCCCGCAGCGCCCCCTGCTGCCCGTAAGGGATCACCCCCGTGATCCGTCCGTCGGGGGTCAGGAAAGCCGACACCCCCGTATTGGCCGAACGGATGATGGGAAGACGCGTCTCGATGGCCCGCAGACGAGCGATCCAGAGCATCTGCCGATGGCCTTCGGTATTGCCCCACCAGCCGTCGTTGGTGATGATGCACAAGGCGTTGGCTCCATTGCGCACATACCCGGCGACGAACTCCCCGAAAAGCGCCTCGTAACAGATGATCGGCGCCAGGCGCATCGTCCCCCCTTGGGAAACGAACACCGCACGGTCGTCCTGGGTAACGTTCGAGCCGGCCATACCGCCCATGTCGATCATCACATCGCCCAGGACGCCCTCCAGCACACTCCGGAAGGGAAAACACTCCACCCCGGGCACCAGTTTCGACTTTTCATAGCGGTCCATGCCCTGCGTATCGACCTGCACCGCGCTGTTGTACACATCGTACCAAAAATCCCCGTAACGCGAACGGTTGGCCGTAGGAGTTGCCGAAGCCTCGTCGTAAAAATACCGCACGAACGAACTGCCCGTTACCACTGTCAAGCCTCCGTTGCGGGCGGAAAAAGCCCGCAGGGTGTCGAACACCGGATACCGTCCCGGACTGTCCACCTGCTTGTACTGCGAAAGGTAGGTCTCGGGGGCGGCGATCAGACGCACTTGCGGGTCGAGCAGCGTATCGACCATCTCGAACATCCGGGCCGCCATCGCCGAATCGGTGGCCGTGGTAAACTTTTCCCCGTAAGGGTCGATGTTGGGCTGAAGGGCTATGGCCTCGATGCTCCGGCTGTCCTTGGGCGCGCCGCCCCGCGGAGTAACGGCCCACGAGAGGAGCATCGGCAGCACGAGCACCCCGGCAAACACCCCTATCCGGCGGTACAGCACCTCCCGGGGGCTTTGCCCGGCATAGGCCTTCCACGCATAGAAAGCTACGATGTTGGCCGCCAGCACCCAGAGGCTGCCCCCGAAAACGCCCGTATATTCATACCACTGCACAAAGCCGGCATAGCGGGCAAAACCGTTGCCCAAGGTGAGCAGCGGCCAGGCCAGGTCCCACTCGCTGTGGAGCTTCTCGAATGAAATCCACAGCGCGGCCCAAAAGACCATCCCCAGCAGGAAACCCCGTCGGCGGGCCACCCAAAAACCGGCCATCGTTACCACGGTTACAAAGGCGGCATTGAGCAGAGCCGCCGCCACGAAACCGGGCCAGGTCGAATTGCGCAGCCAAAAGATATCGACCACATTCCAGGTGAGAAAGGCCGTAAAGGTGATGAGCCACAACAGGGCAAACGCATGGCGCGCCTGCGCGCGGAACAACTTGTAGGCCGCCACCCACAACGGGACGAAAGCCACGAAAATAAATGCCGGAGTACTCCACGACAACCAGCCTAGAGCCAGCATCAGCCCCGAAAGCACCGCATACAACAAGAATGTCCCTACCATAGCCCGAATCTCTATTATTGTTTATCTCTTTTGTTTGCCTTTTTTGCCCGCTTGTCCGTCTTGTTCTCTTCTCCCAGCACCATCCGCTTCCTTTCCGGCATCCTCTTTCCCGAAAGTGTCCGCTCACCGCACCCTCCGGGCGATCGTCAAGCCGTCACGCACCGGGAGCAATACCGTCTCGAAGCGCGGATCGGAAGCCAGACGTCGGTTGAATTCCTGCACGGCTGCCGTATCGCGGTCGCCGGGGCGGGGTTCCCGAAGCACTTTTCCGTTCCACAACACGTTGTCGGCCATCAGCACGCCTCCTATTCGCACCCGGGAAGCTACCAGATCGAGGTACTGCGGGTATTCCGACTTTTCCCCATCGACGAACACCAGGTCGAAATCGCCTTCCAAGACCGGCACCACCTGCCGCGCATCGCCCACCACCATCCGGATGCTGTCCGCACGCGGACTGCGGGCAAAGAACGAGCGGGCAAAGTCTTCGATCTCCTCGTTACAGTCCACGGTGATCAGTTCCCCTTGTGCCGCAAGCCCTTCACTCAGGCACAAGGCGGAATAACCCGTGAACGTGCCGATCTCCAGGATACGCTGCGGACGCAACAGACAGGACACCATCGAGAGGATACGTCCCTGGTACTCGCCGGCCAACATCCGCGGGTGGATGCTCCGCTGCCAGGTGGTGCGTACCAGTTCGTCCAGCAAGGCTCCGCCCCGTGAGGAGTGTTCCTCGGCGTAGTCCTCCAGCGGTCCGTACTCCGTTTGGGAAAAGTGCACTTGAAAGTCGTCTGCCATCGTTTTCCTGTCGTTTATCTTTTTTTTCTCTTGAACAACAAGGTCGTAAGCCGCTCGGGAGAAAAGACCTCGCAAGCCGTCTGCTGCAACTGGAGGGCGGTTACCGCCTCCACCCGGGCACAAGTCTGCTCGAAGGTATCGGCCCGCCCGGTCTGCAGATACGACCGGCCGACCGAAAGCAGACTGCTCAATTCGTTTTCCGAGGCAATGGCCAGCTGGCCGCACAACTGACGTTTGGCCTTGTGCAGCTGCAGGGTGCCCAGCGGTTCTTCCCGAAGGCGGCGCAACTCCCGGTAGGTGATCTCCAGGCTGCGCTCCAGAGTATCCTCGTCGGTAGCGAAATACACCCCGGAGATCCCCGTATCGGAATATGCCGTGTAGAATGCCTCGACGCTGTAAGCCAGCGCATAGCGTTCCCGGAGCGAAAGGTTGAGCCGCGCACTCATCGGCGCCCCGCCCAATACGTTGGTCAGCAGAGCCATCGCTGCGTTTTTTTCGTGCGTGGCCGAAAACGACGGTGCCGCCAGGATCGCATGGCACTGATGGATGTCCATTTCCTTTTCCTGCCTCAAGGGGTGGTAGTCCGCCGGGGTCTTCCGCCCGAGGGCAAGGATGGGCCGGGAGAAGATTTGCGGATAACGCGCCAGGTATTTTTCCGCCTCCTCGCGCACGCGCTCAGGGGGCGCATCGCCCGAAAAGCAGATGAGCATCCGCTGCGGGGAAAAACAACGGCGCAAAAACGCCAGGATGTCTTCCCGGGTAAAACGGCGCAGGGTTTCTTCCGTCCCGAGGATGGTACGCCCCAGCGGATTGCGGGCGAAGACCAGTTCCTCGACCTGCTCGAAGATCAGTTCGTCGGGCGATTCGAGGTACGAATGGATCTCGTCGGCCACCACGTCCTTTTCCTTCTCGATCTCCCGGGAAGGGTAGGTAGTGGCAAAAGCGATGTCGGCGAACAGTTCCATCGCCCGGCCCAGATAGGCGGGGCGGAACGAGCCGTGCAGACAGATGTTTTCCTTGGTCGTGAACGCGTTGATCTCCCCGCCGACATCTTCCAGGCGCGCCAGGATGTGGTACGGACGGCGCGAACGGGTTCCCTTGAACAGGCAGTGCTCGATGTAATGCGCCATCCCGTGCTCCCGGGCAAGCTCGTCCCGCGAGCCGATGTCGAACAAAAAAGCCAGATGGGCGATCTTCCGCTCCGTGCGGCGGCAGTACAACCGCACCCCGGAAGAAAGGGTACCATAAACCGATGACGTCTCGTTTTCCATGCCGTTTCCGATAGGAAGCAAAGGTACGGATTTTTGTCCGATTCCCCCGAAGGGGGACGGTAACGTCGGAGGCGTTCAGCGCTGCGCCCTGCGGGCGCAGCGCTGAACGCCTCCCATACTACTGCGCGCGGATCACTTGGCCCGCACGCCCTCTATCCTCAAACCATCTTCCGTGGTGAGGGTAAGACGGTTGCCCCTGACCTCAAACTTCTTTACCTTGACGATCTCCCGGGCCAGGAGCTGCTCCTGTTCGGCCTTGTTGTGGCAGTACATCCGGGTCATCCCCACGTTGCCCACCACCTCGATATCCGGACCCTCGCTGAGGTATTGTCCGAAATAACGGTTGCAACCCGTCGAACCGAAGAATTGCCCGCTCTTGGCGAAAGTGATGTCCGGCCGGCCGTCCTTGTCGGTATCGTGCCCCCCGATCGAAACGATCACATAAGTAACGTCCTGCGGCAGAGCCACATTCCGCTGGGTCGCACATCCAGCGGCAAGCCACCCCGCCAACAGCGCCGCCGCCAGCCACATGCTTTTTTTCATACCGTGCTTTTTCGTAATTTTACCCCGCCGCGTGCTTTGTCGGGTGAGTACCCCACAAATGTACATTATTTTTTTCCAAATTTATACCTTGTAACACAACGTCCCGATGGACTATCCCTCCAAAATATTTTCCCGCGCCGTCCAGCAAATCGCCACCCTGCCCGGAGTGGGCGAAAAAACCGCCCTGCGCATGGCCCTGCACCTGCTGCGCCAAGACCCCGAACAGGTCCGCAGTCTGGCCCAGGCCCTTACCGACCTGACCGAGCACATCCACCGCTGCACCCGTTGCCACAACCTGTGCGATGCGGAAGAGTGCGACATCTGCTCCGACCCCTCGCGCGACTTTTCCACCGTCTGCGTGGTGGAAGACGTGCGCGACGTGATGGCCATCGAACAGACCGGACAATACCGGGGCGTGTACCACGTGCTGGGCGGACGCATCTCGCCGATGGAAGGCATCGGCCCCTCCGACCTGCAGATCGCCTCGCTGTGCCAGCGCGTAGCGCAGGAAGAACTCTCGGAGCTCATCTTCGCCCTCTCGTCCACCATCGAAGGCGACACCACCGCTTACTATATCTACAAGATGCTCCCCCGCAAGGACCTGCGCATCTCCTCCATCGCGCGCGGAGTATCGGTAGGCGAAGAGTTGCAATACACGGACAACGCCACCCTGGGCCGTTCGCTGACCAACCGCATCCCCTACGAAGGTTCCCTGTAACGCATCCAGCCCTTTTCGGGGGACGGAAGTCCCCCGAAAAGGGCTGGCTTGCCCGGGCTATCCGCGCCCCCTTTACGCATCGACCGGTTTCGGACGGGCGATGATCCGCGGCTTGTCCTCCGCCTTGAACACCGTCGCCGTAACCGTGATCAGGAAAAGCCCCGAACGGGAAAAACTGCCGTTGAGCTTGGCCACCACCGAAGCGCGGGGGATCTCGATCTGCAAGCCCGACTTGGGCGTTACCCGAATGCTCAATTCCACCGTCGGATTGACATCGGGCGCATTCCACGCCCCGCTTTCGAGGTCTTTCGTACCGCCCATCAGTTCCACCAAAGCATCCACATCGGCATCCATGATGGAAAACGTCAGAAGGACCTTTCCCCCTTTCGAAACCGAGACCACCGGCACGTCGCTCTCCTCGGCGTAATGGTCGATCACCTCCGGTTCGTTCTGGGTGAGCATGCACGAATCCTGATAGGTCATCCCCAGCGTCTTGTACTGGTCTTCGGTTTCCTCCGTTTTTTTGATTTCGATCTTGGAAAGACCGAATGTTGCTACACTTGCCATAATTTCATTTCTTTTTTGTTGTTGTTAAACCTTTCTCCCGCTCGTTCACGCCCCGGCCCGCAGGCTGACCGACACCTCCATCTCGGCGCAGAACATCTCGCCCTGCGAAGAAAAGGTCTGCGCGTCCACCCACGTGAGGCATCCTTCGGAAAAGACCTCGTCCAAGGCATCGAAAACCTTCGAACAGAGGTATTCCAGGCGCTTGTAATCCGGGATCAGTTCCACCGCATCGCCCCGGTCGGAAAACACCGGCGAAGTGTACAGCACCACCCGCGCCTTGGCCACCGCCCCCGGTTCCAGCAGGGCTCCCGAAGCCTGGATCACGATGTCTTCCTTGTCGGAATTGACCGGACGGGCATCCTTGTACAGCCCACCGGTGATCTCCCGCACCACGTCCAGACCCGCCAACCTCCGATACAGGAGCGTCGCGATCGAAAAAGTCGATTTTTTCATGTTTCATCTCTCGTTTTTTCACCACATCCGCCGGACGGCACCGCCCCGCGGACGATCTTCATATCCACAGTTTGCATCCCAAGGGACCCGAAACAAAATCGGCCACACAACCGCTGGCCACCCGTTCGTTTCCCTGGCGGGAATACACCCGCACGGGCGTTCCCAACTTCAGCGCAGGCGTCCCGGCCGGAAGGTACAGCACATAGCTGAAACGATACTCCGTCCCCCCTTGCAGGCGGACCACCTGTCCCGAACCGTTGCGCACGGCCCGGCAGATCGCATACTCGGTCTCCTGAACCGGAGCCGGATCGTAATCGCCCGAGGGATCAGTCGTCGCATCCCCCGGCGGGATCACCGTCAGAATATCCGGATACAGATCGAACATCATCGCGTTTCCTCCTCGTTTCCAACCTTGTTTCCCGACCCTTACCAGATATCCGAACTGTCGCGCACCGCATCGCGGAAAATCCCCGGATGCTCTCCCGCAGGATCGTACTGCCGGTAGAGGCTCTCGGCCAAGGTCGTCAGCAGACTTCTGTCGGCCACCGTAAGCGAAAAACCGTCCATCGCCACATCGGGCGACACGGCCAGCGCCATGTACACATCCGCCCGTGCCAGCATGAACTCCGGCGTCTGCCCCGTGTACGGGGCCTCCGGGGTCAGCTTGCGGTCTATCACGATACGCTCCAGCGCCGTTTCATCCAGCGGATAGCCCACCGCCATCCGCAAAGCTTGTAATACCGTCATGATCGGTCGTCGTCTTGTTTTATCGGTTTCACTGTTTTCTTTCTTCAGAAAAAAAGGGGAGCGGGCCGCCCCGACGAGGGCTTCCCCATTCTTCTCCGGAGCATCATCGACCCTCCGGCAGCCTCACTCCCCCGACACACATCCACTTTCCGTCTTATTCTCCCTGACCGGCCAAGGTGTCGAACAGGAAGCAACGGTCGGCATTGCCCCACACCGGAATCGCATTGGCAATTCCCTTGGTTACTTCCGTTACCGGATCCTCGGTCGAGTATTTCTTGATCAGAATGTGTTCGCGTTTGACCTTCGTGGCCACGCTGTCGGTAACCATCTCGTCGGCCATCGGACCGTGGTACGTGTACCCGCAGGCCAACTCCGGCACGAAAGTTACCACCCCGCGCTCCCAAGGATTGACCGTGGTGCGCTGCCCGGACTGCCCCTCGAGGGTAACATACGTGTCGATCAGACGGATCTCGGGCAAACGGTGCGCCTTGAGGGCAATGTTCACCTCGTCCACATTGGGGATCTTGAGCCGGCCCACCTGCGGCACCCACGACGAGCAGAAATCGATCGCCTCGTCGGAAGCCATCATCGCGTAGAACGTCTCCAGGTCCATGAACATGTACTTGAGCAGCATACCCCCGCCCACGCCTTTGGCCACCACCGAACGGATGTCCGAGATCGGAGTAGCCGAAGCGGCATTTTCCTCGTTCCAGGCTGTCGTCGCTTTCAGTTTGTGCTCTTCGGGCACCCCGAAATCGACCGTCGTCTCGGTAACCGTCCCGGCATTGTTCGAACTATCGAGCACGAACCCTCCGGTAGAAAGCGCCCGCAGAGCCAACCACTCCAAACGGGCATTGACCCCCTTGAAGCAAAAGTCGGTATCGGCGTACACCCAGTTCATCAGCGCGCGCTGTCCCTCCTCGCTGCTGTAGTAGTACTGCAGGTGCTGGTACTCGTTCAGGTCGGTCTCTTCCTTGACCCGGACGATCTCGATCTTGGGGATCTTCCCCGTCAGGCGTTCGATTACATTGCGCGTCTTCTTCGGCGCAGCCACATTGTAGGACACCACATCGGCCGCCACATTGATGCCGTAATCGCCCGAAAGCGCCCGCCAGGTGAGCGTCGGGGTGAACATCACCGGAAAGATGGACGGGTAGTAAAAATCGTCCAGCGTGTAGGCGTCCACCACCGCCTGGAGATCGTTCTCGGAAATTTCCTTGATCAAAGTCTTTTTCATCTTCTTGTAAAATTGTTAATACGTTACACAAATATCCACATCATCGTTTTTTCCTTCGGAAAGCCGTCTGGCCGGGCGGATCATCCCTTGAGTTTCCCCGCCAGGGGCGAATCGCTGCGCAACGACCGCAGGTAATTCTCCACCGCCGGCGACACCTTCGCCGTCTGGGTCGCCTGCTGCGGGCGCGGCTGCTGCGCCACCTTTTCATCGGCCTGCTGCTGCAGGTACGCCTTGTACCCCGCCTGGATCGCATCGGCCGAAGGCACCACCTCGCCCTGGAGGGTATCCACCTCGAGCGCAGCCTTCCAAAAAGCCTCGGGCACACCCCGATCGGCGAGTTCCTTGGAGAGCGCCTGGACGAATTCCGCCTGCGTCGCCCATCCCTGCTCGTACTCGGCCAACTGCGCCTCGGCCTGCGCCGAAGCCGAAAAACGCTCGGAGAGCATCGCCATCGCATCGGCCGCAGCCGTTACCAATTCGCTACGCCGCGCCGCATCGCCCCCGCAGACCGTCTCCAGAAAGCCCGCCAGCTTTGCCAACACATCGGCCGGGATCGACGGATAATCCCGCTGCCACTGTTTCAAGATCTCGTTTTCCATTTTTCTCTCGTTTTTTTAGTTTGAAGCATCGATTGTATTTTTGTAATACTTGTTTTACGAATATACGAATAAATTATCTAAAAAGAAAATATTTTACCCAAAAAATCTCGCCAAATCCTTCGTCGCCCCCGGCGGGTGCAGCACGAAATACATCCGCATCATCAGCGCATCGGCCACGTCGGGTGAACGGCCCAGCACCTCCTTCACCCGAGCCTTCGGCACCACCGCCAAGCGACCCTCGCCCGAAACATCCACCGCCCGCACCTGCTCCAACTCCTCGATGATCCGCGAGCGGAGCTGCGGATCGTCCACCGCCACATAGACCTGCCCCCGCCCCACCGCATCGGCCAACAGGAAATAGCACTGCGACTTCAGGTTGGTAAAATTCTGTTTCTTTCCCCGCACATCCACCGGCGAGGCATTGTTGCAAAACCCCTTGCACTTGAGCAGGTCGGCCACCCCGCCCCCCACGCCGTCCTCGTCGCACACGATGTGGGACAAGGGCACCCCCGCCGCCGAAGCCAAGGACGAAATATCCCCCGCCGTCGCGTCCACCCCCTGGCGGGCGCGCACCACGATCTTCTCGCAACGCATCCCGTTCCACAGACAGATCACCGTCGAGTCGTCTCCGAACCGGGCAATGTCGGCCGTGATGAACCGCTCGCCCGAAGCCACCCCCGTATTGGAAAACACATCCACGATCCGGTCGTAAGCCATCAACGCCATCGGATCGTCCTGATACTCCCAGTTGCCGCACAACAAGCGCTGCACCGAACGGCTGTCCAGACCCCGCAAACTCTCGGCATAGTGCGGGGAAATAAACGGATTGTCGCGCAGCAACGACTCCACAAAACGCTTGTCCGGCTCCAGGGTCCCTTCCCGGAAAGGCTTGTAAAAGCGCGAATACACGAAGCCTTTCGACGGGTTGCACGTACCCAGCATCTTGGGCACCAGCCCATACTCCCCCAAACGGTACCGGATCCGCGAACGCACCACATTCCACGCGCGCAGGGACACCTGATTGCACTCGTCGATGAAAGCCCCCGTGATCTCCAGCGAGCCCAACTCGTCGAACTCCGGATCGGAAGGCCTCGCCTGCAGGTGCCGCATCAGGATCACCGACCCGGCCGTGCCCACTGACACCTCGCCCCGCTGGTCGTTTACCCGCAACCACGAAGCCGGAAGCCCCTGCAAACGCGCCACTTGCCGCAAGGTATTGAGCGTAGTCTGCCGCAAGGTCGTCGCCGCCCGCCGCGCCATCAAATACCGGCTGCCCGGGTATTTCAACGCGCACTTGAGCAGCCAATAGCACCCCAACACCGACTTGCCTCCGCCGGCTCCCCCGCCGAAAAGCACCTCGATGGTCTTCCCGTCCTCCAAATAGTCCAAAGCCTCCGTCTGTTTCCGCGTCAGTTCCATCTTTCCCTTGTCCTTTTCCCCTTCCGCCCGTCGCTCCCTGCCGGGAACGCCCAGTCGTTTTTCCTCCCTCATCTGCGCAAAACCTTACTCCCCGTCCGGCTGCGTTCCATACAACTTGCTCTCTTTCCAGACCACGGTCGCCGCCTCCCCGTCCGGCTCCCGCGCCGCCGAAGGCGCCTTCATCGCCAGACCCAACAACCTCGACCGCTGCTCCGAACAACGCCGCAGCTCGGCCAAATACCGCGCATCCGCTCCCTCGTCCAAGGCCTTGGACTCTTCCCAGGCCTGCCACAACTCCGCCTCGCGCACGTCGATCTTCTTGAGCTCCACCACCCGCATCAACACCTTGTCCTTGATCCCTTTCCGGGTCCAGGTCGCCAGGATTTCGGCCAGCATGCGGTTGAGTTTCTTCGGGTACATCTTCTCGCCCGTCAGACGCTGCACCCGTTCGATGGTTTTCACCTTGGTCCACCCCTTGATAAAACACTCGGCTATCACCTCCTTGACCCGTTCCCGGGCAAACTCCGTTTCTTTTTCTTCTCGCTTCATCTTCCCTCTTCGTTATCTTAAAAGAAATTATCATTTCAAAAAATATCCCCCTCCTGGCAGAAAGGATCGTCAAAAAATTCCTCAATGGAAAAATCGAACATCCCCCATTCTGCCTCCAAAGAACTCCGGCGGCGTTTGCGCTTATGTGCATCACCGGATTTTTTCTTGAAGAACCTCACGGTCTTGGCGTCGATCTTCTCCATCTGCAAATCCAGGGAACATTCCAAAACCTTGAACTCCTCCAATACCTCCATCGCTCGCTTGTGTTCCTGACGGAACTCCTCTTCCGTGATGCACATAATTTGTTTTTTGATAAGTTTTTAATTACAATTTAACGCCGGCTCCCTGCCGCAAGGCCCGTCCCTTTCTCAAGCGATCCACACGTGCCTGCAACACCTCGCGCACCGTATCCTGAAAATAGCCGTAAGCCTCGCGGATCATCGACACCTCATTGTCCGCCAGGCCAAGACGTTTGCGCAAGATGTAATCCGAGGGAAAATCGATGTACTTGACCATCGACTCCTCCACGAGAGGATACTCGAGTTTTAAGGCTAAAAGATTTTCCTTACTTTTTCTCGACATAATTAAGAAGTTTGAAAGTTATTGATTACATTTGTAAAAGCAAATAACAAGAATACACTTTATTGTGTCTTATTT